>JBGPBW010000122.1:0-14178 GCA_041481385.1 Puia sp. | reverse complement strand
TGCGCCTGCTGCCGACACGACGGTTGACAGAATTGTGAAAAAAATTATTTCCGGCGGAAGTGGAATCTGGGGAGCAGTACCCATGACTCCGCATCCTGCACTGGCTCCGGCTGATGTAAAAGTGATGGTAAATTATATTCTTACGCTGAAAAATTAATCCATGTTGAAAAAAGGTTTCGCCTTTCTTATCCTGTCTGCAGGAGTTATTCTAGCGCATGCGCAGACAAACAATCAGTTAACCAGTAACGAGTTTAAAGATGGATGGAGACTGCTGTTTGATGGAAAAACTCCTACGGGCTGGCATACCTATAATCATAAGGAATTTGGACCGGCATGGAAAATAGTCGATGGCACTTTGTATTGCGATACGACCTATCATGTACCGAAGGGTGAAGAAGGCGATATCTGTACGGACGGTGTTTATGAAAACTTCGACCTGAAATATGAATGGAAAATTTCAAAAAACGGAAATAGCGGAGTCATGTTCTTAGTTCAGGAGTCTCCTAAATATGAAGCTCCTTATTTAACGGGTCCGGAAATGCAGGTGCTGGACAATGAAGGACATCCTGACGGCAGGATTCACAAACACCGGGCCGGAGACCTGTATGACCTGATTGCCTCTGCAAGCGAACCCGTTCATCCTGTAGGCGAATGGAATAAGGCTGAAATCAAACTGGATCACGGATCCCTGACCCTGACCCTGAATGGTGTGATCGTTGTGGCCACTAACCTTTGGGATGCGAACTGGGATAAAATGGTTTCGTTCAGCAAATTCAGCAAGATGCCCGGATTTGCGAAATCCAAATCGGGCCATATCGATCTGCAGGATCATGGAAATGACGTCTGGTTTCGGAATATTCGAATTAAATCGCTTTGAGCATTACGTTTAAGGCGTAAAGCAGAAAGCTTGAAGCATGAGGCTTGAAGCATGAGGCTTAGAACCCCGGGCCAGGGTGCATTTGTGAAATGAAAAGCAATGATCACGATGCAATGAAAAAAATATTCTCTTTAATTTTTCTAACGATCTTCCTTTTCGCGATTTCTGCAACCACTACCACAGGTAACAAACCGACTGTTTTAATCTTTTACAAAACCAATGGTTACCACCATAGCTGTATCCCCGCAGGTATTACAGCCATCAAAAAACTTGGTCAGGATAATGGTTTTTCCGTTGATGCGACAGATGATTCCTTAAGTTTCACTGACAATAACCTGAAACGCTACACAGCACTGATATTTCTTTGCCCTACAGGAAAAGTATTCGGTCCGGAACAGGAAACAGCGTTGAAAAATTATATCGAACAGGGCGGTGGATGGGTCGGTATTCACTCGGCAACCGATTGTGAGTACAACTGGCACTGGTATAATCAGTTGGCCGGAGCCTATTTCAAGTCCCATCCCGCGCAACAAGATGCCAAACTGATCATAACGAATAAGAATCATCCGGCAACAGTGGGAATGCCGGACACCTGGACAAGAAAAGATGAATGGTATAATTTCAAGGATATGAATCCCGATATTACGGTTTTAATCCAAATTGATGAAAGCTCTTACAAAGGAGGAGAAAATGGAGCAAACCATCCCATGGCCTGGTTCCATCAATTCGACGGCGGACGAGCTTTTTATACAGAGATGGGACATACCGAAGAATCCTGGTCCGACCCGGTTTACCTTAAACACCTGCTCGGGGGAATAGAGTGGGCGATGGGGCGATAGGAGTAGTTGACCGTTGACCGTTAACCGTTGACCGAAGATGGTTGGCAGATGGCAGTTGACGGTAAAGACCCACACTTCCACACTTCCATACTTCCACATTTGTATTACAGTCCTATGGAACGCATGAATGCATCAGCGTTTGGTTCACGGCCAAGAAAACGCCGCAGCATATCCATTTCATACTGACTGCCTGCCACTTCCAGAATTTCCTTTCGATAACGTGCGCCCGTAACAGGATCCATGACACCGTTTTTTTCGAATACGGAGAAAATATCCTGTGCAAAAACCCGCGACCAGAGATAGCCATAATAATTTGCACCATAACCGTTCAGGTGTCCGAATGAAGCGATCATATGGGTTCCCGGCACATAAGGTATTTGCGTGACACGACCCAGGTTACCGGATACGGTTGTCAGATTCATTCCGCGGATACTATCATATTTATCTTCAAACGTAAAATCAATCATTCCATAATAAACCTGAAACATATAATCATAGGCAAGCATTACATGCTCTGCTGCCTTCATCTTATTAAAAAGACTTTCAGGCAGGACCGCGCCGGTCTTATAATTTTTTGCGAATATTTTCAAACTTGGATATTGCCAGCAGAAATTTTCCAGGAACTGTGATGGGGCTTCTACAAAATCCGCTTTGAGTGTTCCGGGCTGGGAAGCCAGATCTGAGCGTACAACCATGGCATGTACAAGATGACCGAATTCATGAAAGAGTACAATCACATCGGAATGGTCCAGCAAGGTCGGCGAACCGTTCACTGCTTCCGGGAAGTTGCAGATCAGCGCCGCAACGGGCAGAAGTTCCTTGCCTCCGTTCCAGTTGGCTGCACTGATGCCGGCACATTCAAAATGATTGTATTTATTCTGACGGGGATAGAGATCGAAATAAAAACTGCCGATTTTTTTCCCATCCAGATACATGTCGAAAGACCTGACCTTATTGTACCAGGCGGGCAGACCAAATGTTTCTTTGATGTTTATTCCCAGTAACTGGTGATACACTTCAAACATCCCGCTGATGGTCTGATTCATTTCAAAATACCCTTTAACTTCATCCGTATTCAGTTGATATTTGGTGTCGAGCAGTATTTTTTTATAAAAATTCACATCCCATGCATATAAGGTATCTGGAAGATCCGGATGCATCTGGTGTTTTAGCTCACGAAGTGACTGAATATCGTCTGTCACATGCGGAGTAAGTTTTTCGACCAGGTTGTTCTCAAAATTCCAAACCGCCTGGGGGTTTCCCGCCATTTTATCCGTCAGTGCATAGGCAGCGTAACTCCGATATCCCAAAATCTGTGCATACCGCTGCCGGTAATACAACAGGCTGTCCAGTACCGGTATATTGTTGGGATACGCACGGTTTTTATATTTTATATTCATTTGCCTGCGGGTAGACTCAGCAACCGCATATTTGGCTATGTCTGAAGCATTGGGTGTATTAATGTACACTACAAATCTGCCACCCGGTTTTTTCCAGGCCTGTTTAACCCTGTCCGGAACACCGGCCAGATCCGATTCAGAATATACAATACTATCCCGGCTGGTAGCTATATTCCTGTCAAATTCAAGTCCGATAGAAGTGAGCCGGTCGCTCACCACCTGAAGTTTTTTGCGTCCGTCACTATCCAGTTTCATTCCGTTATTTTCAAAGACCTGAAGCTGATCCCGGATGTATTTCTGTTGATTCGGTTTCAGAGACGCCATCGAAGCAGTCGCATAACGCTTCATGGCTTTGTATAAAGGTTCATTCAATATCTGGCTCGTTTGGAAATCAGTCAGGGCTTGTAATCCATTATCAGCTGCGTCCCTTGCACTATCTGAAATAAAAGTTGCCGAAACCAACTGAAGTTTCATCCCCAGATCATTCAGTTCATACGAAAGGTCATCGTAAGCCATTAAGGCGCTGCCCGGTCCGGCTCCGGGTTTCAAACCTCCAATAATCTTTTGAACCCGGTTATTCGAAACCTGAATTGTCCGGGTAACAGCATCACGAATCATTTTAGCATCTACACGGTCGAATGGTATGGGATCATTGGAGTGAATCAATAAGGGATTAGAAGAGGTCTGACTGAATCCCGGTAATATTGCCAAACAGCCAATCAGCAGGAATGCAAATCTCATTATTGAGCGCATGAAAATGATTTGTATCGAAGCTATCCATTCTGTAAATACTTTCTCTCCCATTCATAATAGAAAAATCCCCTCTCATCCACTTTTGAAAGTATGGGAATATTAGAGTATGGGAGTATGGGAGTTACAATGTATCGTATCCTGCTTCGCATTAATTTTTTCAACCGTCAACCGTCAACTCAAATCATCGGTAACTTGTACCCATTATGATATTCTTTCATTAAGAATTCTTTATTCACAGCGTCATCGGTGAATTGATCATTTTCCCAGCTCAGTCTTTTCCCGCTTCGGTAGCTGATATTTCCAAGTTGCGCAACGGTAGCAACGTGAGCGCCGGCTTCGATGGAACAATGCAGGTCCTCCATTTTTCTTGAACGTACCACATCAACAAAATTTTTCCAGTGCATGTCCAACCCATTATCGGTGGGCTTGGCCAGTGGCTTTGCAATTTTTACTTTGTTCATATGCTCGTCGATCACTTCCCATCCGCCCCTGCTTAAAACCAGCGTTGCATTGTTCCCGATGTAAGCGATGCCGTGATCCCTTCCATAGGATCCGTTCCCGATGCCCATGGCACTATCCCAAACCAGATTGAAGTGATCAAATTCATATAATGTTGTCAATGTATCCGGAGTTTCCTGGTAAAGTTCAGGATAGGCAAAATCACCTCCCAGCGCTGAAATTGTTTTGGGGTTACCGGCTTTCATCCCCAGCAAACCATAATCCAGCAGATGCACGCCCCAGTCCGTCATGAGCCCACCTGCATAATCCCAGAACCATCTGAAATTAAAAAGGTAACGACTGGAATTAAATTCTCTTGTCGGTGCTGGCCCAAGCCACATTTTGTAATCCACGCCCGGAGGAGGCGGTGTATTGGGAACCACCGGACCGGGTTTCATCCAGTCCTGATAACACCAGACTTTTACAGTGCGTATATTTCCGAGTTGCCCGGTATTGATAAAATCAAGCGCATCCTGAAAATGTCTCTGGCTGCGTTGCCACTGGCCTCCCTGGACGGCGCGGTTATATTTTTTTTGTGCTGCTACCATCGCCCGGCATTCTCCAATAGAATTACCGACCGGTTTCTCAACATACACGTCCTTACCTGCAGCACAGGCTTCAATCATGATCAGGGCATGCCAGTGATCAGGTGTACCAATGATCACGACATCCACATCCTTATTGTCAATCACCTGGCGGTAATCACCTGTCGTTTTTATTTTTGAAACATCTACCAGTTTTGCGAGATCGGCCATTCTTTTATCCAGAACATTTTTATCCACGTCGCAAACCATTACAACCTGAACCCCCGGTTGTTTTAATGCAGAGACCAGGTCGGCCCATCCCATACCGTTGATACCGATAACCGCAACATTTAAGCGATCGCTGGGCGCCATTTTTTGACCGAAAGCCCCGAAAGCCTGTTGCTGAAGGGCAGTTGCCAGTATGGAAGTCCCTGCGATTACTCCTGCCTGCCGGATGAAAGAACGCCTGCTATTCATACTTGTATTTTTTGAGGTTGAACCATATTCACGGCACTATAAGCACCATACCAGCCCGCGCCGATCACCGGCGCTTTATCATTAAGGATTACTTTGACCGGCACTTTTTTCACGAGCTCCTGCATTCGGTCACAATCCACGAGGTTTTCATAAAACCAGGGATCCCGTAACAATGGCAGGATTTTAGGAGGAATACCGCCTGCGAGTAAAAGTCCGCCAGTAGATTTCATTTTCAATATGAGGTTGCTACATTCATGCGCGAGGTGACGCAGGTATATGCGCATGGCTTCGATACATACCGGATCTGTGGCTTCTATGGCTGCTTCGCTGATTACGGCTGATGGATCGGAATTTTTTATTTTATCCTCAATAGCTACGGAAACGCTGAGTTTTTTCACTTCGCATAGAAACTGAAATATGGAAAAGATTCCCGGACCGGCGATTACACTCTCCCAGCTGACGACACTGTATTTCCTTGACAAAAAATCGTGTAACTGCAGATCGTCTGCATTGCGGCATGAAAAATCGCAATGCCCTCCTTCAGTTGCAAAAGGATGATGCAACTGCCCATCCCAAAACAAACCGGCTTCTCCAAGTCCGGTGCCCGGTGAAAGGATGGACATATTTCCTCCTATTTCATGATCACCTTCTTGCAAAACGGACAAATCGCTTTCTTCCAATCCTGCGACGCCGTAAGCTGTTGCCTCCAGATCGTTCAATAAAATAACCTGTGAAACGCCGGTCGCCTGCACAATTTCACTGGCATCCAACCACCAGGGAAGATTGGTAACGGTTACCCTGCCTTCAAACACAGGTCCCGCTACACCCAGACAGATTTTTTCCGGAATATATTCCGGATTTTCCTGAAGAAACTGTTGCAGAATTTTATTTACAGATGGAAATCTGCCGGATTGATAACTCGAGGATTTAAGCATTCGTACGCCGGCTTCGGTGGCTTCAAAAAACGCAAGGTTGACCTTGGTTCCCCCGACATCGCCGCCCAATACGATAGATTTTTTATGAGAATATAAATGTTTATCCGGAAAATAGAGGGAAATTTTCGAATAGCCGGCCATAACAACAGTTGAAGGAACAATTTAAAGGATTGAGATGGAAAAACCTCCGATCTGGTTAAGAGCTTCCGGAAATTTGCGATCAGTGAATCGTATTTTTACAGGGAAAGAAAAAATGAAGGCAGAATTAAGAGAAAAAAGAAGCCAGTGTAGAAACACCGGCTTGAGAAAACTTCAGTTATGATAATCACTGCGGATATAACGACGGATTGAAATGATTATTATCAGGGGATGATGGAAATTTCATCGGCCTGGATAGTTTTTATCAACAAAAAATAACAGGAATGACCGGTTTTACCATGATTCAATGTATGCGCTGGTACGGACCCGGCGACCCCGTGAGCCTCAGTGATATACGCCAGGCGGGTTGCGCGGGTGTTGTGACAGCCCTTCACCATATTCCGAATGGAATGGTCTGGAATCTTGAAGAAATTGAAAAAAGAAAAATGGAGATTGAAACGGCAGGCATGCGCTGGGAAGTTGTGGAAAGCCTGCCGGTTCATGAATACATCAAAACACAGTCAGGTAATTACCTGGAACTGATCGAAAATTATAATTCCAGTATGCGGAACCTGGCGACCTGCGGGATAAAAACCATTACGTATAATTTTATGCCGGTATTGGACTGGACACGCACTGATCTTGCCTTTCAACAGACAGACGGGTCACTGGCCCTTCGGTTTGAAAGGGCCGCTTTTGTTGCATTCGACCTGTTTATGCTGAAACGACCCGGAGCGGAATCTGATTATACAACTGCTGAACGTGCACATGCAAAAGACCGGTATGATAAGATGTCTTCGGAAGAAAAAAACCGGCTGCAAAAAAACATCCTTGCAGGACTTCCCGGCAGTGAAGAAAGTTTTACCCTGCAGCAATTTCAAAAAGCCCTGGATGCTTACCGATCTGTTGATGCACTAAAATTGCGCAGTCACCTGGTTGAATTCTTAAGAATCGTGGTTCCGGTCGCCGAGGAACTTGGTGTAAAACTGGCGATTCATCCGGACGATCCCCCCTATCCCCTGCTCGGCCTTCCAAGAATTATGAGTACCGCTGATGACATAAATGCACTGATCCGGGAAATACCTTCAGAAAACAATGGCCTCTGTTTCTGTACCGGTTCCTTTGGCGTGCGATCCGACAACGTCCTGACCGCTATGATCAGAAAATTTAACAACCGCATTCATTTTCTTCACCTGCGCAGCACAAGACGCAATTTGGCCGGCGATTTTTATGAAGAAAATCATCTTGAAGGAGACGTGGATATGTATGCCGTTGTAAAAGAGATTGTACTTATGATGCACTTGCGCAGGATTTCGATTCCCATGCGTCCTGATCACGGACACCAAATGCTTGATGATCTCAAAAAGAAAACCAATCCGGGTTATTCGGCAATCGGCCGCTTACGCGGCCTCGCGGAATTGAGGGGATTGGAAATGGGAATAGCAAAGAATTAAAAATCAGAATATACTAAAAAATATTTGTCAATGAGAATAAAAAAATTCTGTTGATTTTATTCTGCGGGCGACATACAATGGCTTATTTCTTTTAACTAACTTTACCTGCAGTATCGTGTATTTTATTTTCATTCTAAGCTAACGAACTTTGATATGAAAAAAATAAACAACGGCTATTTGCATCCGGCGCCAGCCAGGATCCCGCACTATGTAATTCAGGATAACGTCACTTTCCCCAATTCGGTTTTTCCTGTATTATTGTACAAAGCGGTACTGGAATTACCAAACGATCATGCCCCGGCATTGATCGAGGAGATTTTTGAAAGCAACGGATGGTCTAACTGCTGGCGGAATGGTATTTATACCTATAACCATTACCACAGCAATACACATGAGGTAATGGGTATTTATTGCGGAGACTGCCATGTGGCCCTGGGTGGCGATCACGGGATACAAATATTAATCTCCAAAGGCGATGTATTACTGATTCCCGCAGGTGTGGCCCATAAGAATGTTGGGGCTTCCATCGACTTCAAATGTGTGGGTGCTTATCCCGGCGGTAAGGATTTTGACATGAACCTGGGAAAATCCGGAGAACGCCCGGGAACTGATAAAAACATAAAAAAAGTGACGATTCCTAAACTGGATCCCCTCTATGGGAAGGATGGTTGTCTGTCCCTTTACTGGTACACCTGAATACTGAACTTATTCCCAATAAAGTTCACCCTATTATCCTCAAAGTTTGAAAAATATTTTCCGGGAATACAGAAAATACAGCAGTCCCGCCTCAAGGACAAAAACAATCAAAGAACCAATCACGGCGGCAGCCAGGATGGGGAAATGAATGAGTCCAAATAAGCCATTGGTTATGGTGAGGATATAACCTGTAAACCAACGGTCTCCGATTATCTCGTTAAACAGATAAATGAAAATTGAATTGAGCGCAAACAAATTAAACAACATCAGCAATTTCCGGTGCCCAAGCACATCCACCCAGCTGTAACAGATGGCAAGGAACAGTACCACCCATCCACCCGATGCAAGAACAAATGAAGAAGTGGCAATTCGTTTAATGATGGGCGTTATATGCAGCCATTCCAGCCCGAAACCCAGGAATAACAATATACCGCTACTGACGAGCAGCCATTTTATTTTTTGACCGGCTGTTTTGTCGCTTAACAATAGTTTACCTGCCAGCACACCCCAGATCGTGTGAGCAGAGGTTGAAATACAATTGATCGCCACCCATCCGCCCGGATTGATTTTATGCATCAGCTTCAGATCGATATAATTTCCAAAATTATGCTGGTCAACAAACGGCTGATCAAATCCGGGTACATGGGCATATCGGTATAACAATTCGGGAATGATCAGACAAAGGGCACTGACGAAGAGTTGTGACCGTACGGACCAGTCCATGATCAGGAAAGCCACCAGCGTGGTAAAAGATAACTGAGTAAGTACATCCCAAAGTTCAAAGGAAAGGCTGTTTCCCCTGACGGCATAATCAAGTACACCCCAGAAAAATAACCATCCGCACCTTTTCAATATTTTGAAGAATGCCTGGTTCCAACTGAGCGTTCTGCGCTGTTTCTTCATCGAAAAAGCCAGCGAGATACCGGCGACAAACATAAATGTGGGTTGAACCAAATCCCAAAACCGTAATCCGTTCCAGGGATGATGAAAGAACTGGGTCAGAATCCGGGAAGCCCAACCATCCTGTAAGACCGGTAAAAGGTGTTCGAATAACCTGGTACTTTCCAATGCAAGCAGAATCATGGTCATACCTTTCAGCAAATCAAGGGAGGCAAGTCGGCCGGGCAGAGGCAGTGGTTCATTCATGGCTGTTCAAATGTGTACCTGAATATAAATAAAAATGACCATTCCGTCACAGCCCTGATGTATACGGGCTAATTTGCAATCATGTTTGGTTCCATTTTATCAAAATATGGCTTTGATGAAAGTGAATTTTCCGTAAAACCGTTTGGGAACGGACTGATAAACCATACCTGGAAAATCATTTATGCAGGCCGAGAGTTTCTGCTGCAAAAAATCAATCAGCAGGTTTTTAAACGTCCACTGGAAATCCTCGACAACTGCCGCCAGTTAGAATCCTATTTCAAAGTAAATCATCCCGATTACTTATTTGTCGCGCCGCTACCTGCACTAAACCACCTGAACTATGTTGTGGATGGCGAAAACAATATGTACAGATTATTCCCTTTCATAAAAAACTCACATTCCTATAATTCGGTTTCCAGTCCGGATCTTGCCTTTGAAGCCGCAAAACAATTTGGAAAATTTACCCGGCTTCTCGCTCATTTTGATCCTCTTGCCTTGCATACTACCCTGCCCGATTTTCATAACCTGTCTCTCCGGTATCTGCAATACCAGCAGGCTTTGGAAAATGCCGGTTCAAATAGAATTGAAAAGTCAACACCCGTTATTTCTTTGCTCGATGAACAGAAGGAAATCGTAGCACGATTCGAAAACGCAAGGAATAATAATTCTTTCACACAAAGAGTAATCCACCACGACGCGAAAATCAATAATGTCTTATTCGACATCGGAACCAACAAGGCTTTGTGCGTGATCGACCTGGATACTGTAATGACCGGTTATTATATCAGCGACGTTGGGGACATGCTCCGGACCTATCTGTCACCGGCCAGTGAGGAAGAACCAGATACCAGCCTTGTCCAAATCCGGGAAGAATATTTTTATGAAATTGTAAAAGGCTACCTCAGTGAAATGCAATCCGAACTCAGCCCCGGAGAAATTCAGTATTTTGTGTATGCAGGCAAATTTGCGATCTATCTGCAGCTTATTCGTTTTATAACCGATTACCTGGATAATGACCGGTATTACCAAGTCAAATATCCGGACCACAATCTGGTCCGGGCCAATAACCAGGCGGTCCTGCTGAAGCGATATTTGGAGAAAGAAAAAAGAATGGACGACATGTTAGAACAGTATCTAAAAGAAAATTAAACATATGAAACCCCAGACTCTTTTGGTATTCACAGCCGTCCCCGAAATACTCACGGGGATCGGACTGCTTCTGGCTCCAGCATTACTGATCCGAATCTTATTGGGCGCAGAGATCAACGATCCGGTTGTTGTTACGATTGCACGCGTTGGTGGATCTGCAATAGTTGCTATTGGCGTCACATGCTGGCTGGCCCGAAAAGACCAGCAAAGCATAAGCCTGAGAGCACTGACCTCGGGTTTGCTTGTTTATAATGTCGCTGTTTTTGCTACACTGGCTTATAGTGCGTTCAGTTATAAAACAACTCCTGCGCTCATCGCTGCATTGATCTTTCACTTCACGATGGCCATTATTTGTATATCATCTTTACAAAAATTCAGGCGGTCCGTTTGAACCGCCCGAAAAATAAATCTACCCATTAAGTTTAAAACACCAGACTCGCGATGGAATGTGGCAGGCTTTCCAGTTTTGCAGCCTTACCATTTATCCAGAGTAAATAAGGAAGTTTTTGTTCACTGCGGTTCATGACGACCACTACGATCTTTCCGTCTGTATTTTGGAAGGCCGTAGTTTCCAACATATCACGGTTAGATGAACTGACAATCCGTTTAGCACCCGGACGTATAAATTTTGAAAAATGGCCGATATAATAAAAGGAATTGGTATAAATCAATTCCCCCTTTTTTAAATCTGCATGTACCGGCGCGAAACAAAAATTACCCACATGGTTTGGCCCACCCTTTTCATCCAATAAAATATTCCAGTCCGTCCATCCGACGGTTCCACAGTTAAAATCATTGATCATCGAATGGCCATAGAATTCACCAAGTGACCAGGATTTTAATTTAGCGGCATCAAATCGATCCACACATCCCTCTGTAAAAATTAAATGTGTATCAGGAAATGTTTCAGACACTTTCCGTTCATTGTCAAACATCATCGAACTGCCCGTCCAGGTTTCATACCAGTGATACCCGATACCCCAGACGTATTTCGCAGCTTCCGGATCATTTAAAATGGTGCTGGCCGTCTGATAAATGAAATCCCGGTTGTGATCCCAGGCGATTAATTTCTTATCACTCATTCCCGCCTTGTTCAGCGTAGGTCCCAGGAATTCTTTAATATAATCGCGTTCTTCCTCTGCAGAATAATTACAGGATTCCCAGGTCTGTATGGCCAGGGGTTCATTTTGAAGGGTCAGGCCCCATATGGGAATGCCTTCTTTTTCCAGTGCCTGTATATACTTAATAAAATAATCGGCCCAGGGCTGTCTGAACTCAGGTAATAATTTTCCGCCGTGCAACATGTCGTGGTTGTCCTTCATCCATCCTGGCGGACTCCAGGGACTGACATACAAAGTAAGTGTTCCACCAGCTGCAGCGATCACCTGTTTGATGAAGGGGAGCCTGTATTTTCGGTCGTGATCGATATTGAATGAGCTTAATTCCTTGTCACCCTCTTTTACATAGGTATAACTGTCGCTGGAAAAATCGCAGCTGTGAATATTTGTGCGTCCCAGCGTATACCCGATACCCTGCTCGGTATCATAATATGAAGTCAATACCTGTTTTTGCAAATTAGCGGGCAGTTTGGCAAAAGTTTCTGCCGAAGCGTCCGTCAGTGCACCGCCGATGCCCAGAAGGGTTTGAAATTTGTGGGTGGGATCCACGATCACACAGACCATAGTCTCCGCAGGCTGGCCATATTGGGCAAAATCCTGGGTGCCCGTTTTGGTAATCTTATAGTCGGTATTCTGAGCCGTGGTATAAATCGTTACCGGACCGCTTTGCGTGAATCCGGTTAAAAATAGGAAAATGAAACTCAACGATTGGTAAATTCTTTTCATATGGCTGTTTGTTTATGGAAATTCCGCAGCCAAATATAAATCTTATTGATCATCCATGACGACCATCATAATTTAGGACCTCAATTACGGAAATCGGGCAAAGGCTCAAAAAAAGGCCTGGTCAGACGGCTCCAGGAACCAATCTTTCCTGTATTTTTTAGTAACTTCATATGAATTAAAGTACATGCTTATATGCTGGCAGATAAAAACCTGAAAGCATTTATTCCGACAGTCATGCCGGAAAAAGCAAAAGCATTTTACCGGGATGTTTTGGGATTGAAATTATTATCCGAAGATGAATATGCTTTGGAATTTGATGCTAATGGTGTTTTACTCAGGGTAACACCCGTGCCATTCTTAAAGCCCCATGAGTTTACGGTTCTCGGATGGAACGTACCTGATATTTCATCGATGATCAAATTGATGAACAGTAAGGGAATAACCTGCGAAAAATATGAGTTTCTTAAACAGGACGACTTGGGGATCTGGACTTCTCCCGGAGGTGCTGAGGTTGCCTGGTTTAAAGATCCTGACGGGAATCTGCTTTCATTAACCGAACAATGAAATTGTTAATTAATAAACGATAATTCCAATGCTGTTTTAATTTCTATTGAAGTCTTTTGTTATATAACAGACATCTGCGAATTCTAATTAATTAAATAATAATATAGTTCAAATACCAGTAAGTATATCTTTTAATTCCTTTCTTAAAATACTGCCTTATGCCAATAGCACTCGCTGTCATAGGAACCCTGGTAGGAATTACTAAGTCTGTTGTTGAAACAATCAAAAATCTTAAGGACTTATTTGCCACCAAAGACTCAAAACGTATAAGCAATGAAGCCGAAACGAAATTATTATCGATAAAGGATAATTTTTCGAATTTCTACGGTCGAATGGATATTCTTTCTATTCAGCTTGAACAAAGTACGGTCCTCACCAAAATGGTTCCCGCTTGGCTCGAAGTAGCAAGTTTGATGCCCGTTTGGACAGCCGTAGAAAATCTAACTAATGATGATATTCGTCGAATTGATATGGACTTAAGACGATTTATGCATGATTCAATTCGCGATCATTTTAGCTCAACTTTTTTTGGCAAAAATTTCGATAAATTACCTGATGTTGAAAATCATCTTGTTATATTTCGGGCAAAACTTAAGGATTTAGATAGAACAGTATCTGCTATCCCACCTAGCAATTCAGCGGCTTTTAAGAGTCTTTGGCCTTCAATCACAACTCAATTTAATGATCTTCGGAACGCTGCCTTTGATACAAGCAATTTAGCTGAACAATTGCAAGGACAATTAATTCATGAACTCAGAGATTCGGCTCAACAAGCGGTTTTTTTAAACTAGTTCGTTATGCATCAAAATGAGGGGGATTTCGATACCATTTAAGATGACAAACACGCTGAAACGATTGTGAACTGTACTGGGCTCGAACCAGTG
>JBGPBW010000121.1:0-14452 GCA_041481385.1 Puia sp. | reverse complement strand
CCGGGTTACAAAAGAACCATCCGGATTGAAAATATCCACAAATCCGAGTCCTGCTCCCGCCTGTTCATCCCCGTCCGGGCCGACTTTAGCATATTCTACAAAAAGCCAGGATCCTACAGCCTGGATGTTGAATGGTGCATAGCCGGATGGAAGGAACGGATCATGGAAGGGGAGTGAAACCGCAGTAAACGTTGTGTCCCAGACATCAATTTTTCCGGACTTGAAATTGGCGGCATAAAGCATATGGGAACCATTGTTCGTAGTCAGTGCCAGTCCGGTATAGTGGGCTGTCGCCGAATTATCAGCAATCCGGAAAGCATTATTTCCAGCGGCCCCGTTCCAGCCAGATAAGACACCATCTTCACCCGCAAAAAGAAACAAAGCGCCCTGTTTGTTCGCGAGTGTAAATCCGGCACCTCCGGCAAAGACTATTCCGGTCGGTAATCCTCCAATACTATCCGTTGGAGTTGGAATATGGACCGGCGGACGAACAATGGTACCAGCTTCTGTATACAATTCACTCACATGCCCGTCATGAGAATTAACCCAGGCAATCCTTGTCGGAGACCAGGCAAGTCCCCAGGCGTTTAAAAGGGTACCATCTGTGAGCACAGGTGCGTAGACTGAACTGTTGGCAACCAAATTAACCTGTTGAAAGTTTCGCAGATCGTCTTTGTCTATCGAGATCTTTTTGCATCCTACGGAAAAAATAAACAGGGAAAGGAGAAAAAGGGCAGTTGTACACCAGGATTTGTAAAACGTAAAATTTTTCATGACTAAGGTTTTTTTAGAAGATAAAATACATGGTTCCTCACACCAGTGGGCTATTCCCGGAAACATGCTATAATGTAGTTTCAGAACTCGGGAGACTTTTATTGGGAACGAGATTGTGTAAAAAGGGGTTGCGTTGGAAAATCCGGGACAGGATTTATTTTACCTGCCTGCCTTATTTATTTAGCGTGGTCATGCGCAGTATATCCGCCGGCCGTTAAGAGGCTTAATATGGTCTTTCATATTTGCATTCTTACCGGTCGGTAGATGACGTCATGGAAATGAGTTAATGTTTTTATTTTGTAGCCAGGAGGCATATGCAGACGATGACCGTTGTTTCGAAAATAATTTCGCCAAAAAATATTCTTTCTGTTCTTGTTTTGCTGATCACTGGCGCCGGAACATCAGGTTGTAAAAAAGATATGGCGCCCGATGAACCACAGGTCGAAAAACGATGGATGGTGACTACGATAGCAGGGGATGGGGTAGCTTCATTTGTCAATGGCCCGGCGGCAATTGCAGAATTTCATTTCCCGGATGATATTGCAGTTGCATCAGACGGGTCCTTGTTTGTAACCGATGGCGACAACCGGCTCATCAGGAAAATCGCTGGCGGAGGGGTAACCTCCTTTGCGGGTGGAGATTTTGGTATTGCGAATGGTGTGGGTTCGTCTGCACAATTTAAATTTCCAACCAGCCTGGCTTTTGATGGGAAGGGTAATATCTATTCCGCGGATGCACGTGATCCCCGAATCCGGAAAATCACTGCTACCGCTGGCGTAACGACCTATGCGGGTGCCGAAGAAGAGGGATTTGCAGATGGTCCCGCAGAATCATCCCGCTTCCGGGGTGAGAATAGAATCGCGACCGACACGGAGGGTAATGTATTTATATCCGATGCCCAGAATAACCGGATCCGAAAGATCAGTGTATCCGGGATAGTCACCACCCTGGCGGGTAGCGACACGGCGGGTTTTAAAGATGGTCAGGGAAAAATAGCGCAATTCAATTTTCCCTGCGGAATTGCTGTAGACAAACTGGGTAATGTATTTGTATCTGACGGCTCCAATTTCTGCATCCGGAAAATTACACCGGAAGGATGGGTCTCTACCATTGCCGGCAAAAAGAAACAAGGTCATGTGGACGGAGATTCGGGCGTTGCATTGTTTGAATTTCCGACAGACATGGTGGTCGACGGTCAGGATAATGTGTACGTTGTGGATCTAAGCAGGATCAGGAAAATCTCTCCGCAGGGAATTGTGTCCACCATAGCTGGTAGCATCGATGGTTTTCAGGACGGTGAAGGTGCATCCGCTAAATTCTTTACTCCCGACGGTCTGGGAATAGATGCGCAGGGGAATATTTATGTGGCAGACACCAACAACAACCGCATCCGCAAAATCAGTTTAGAGTAGCACAAACGTAAAAAGTTAAACAATATGCTTGTAAAAAACACTAACGCAGACCGAATCCGGGAAAACCGACAACTCATTGAAACATATTTTGAGGAAGTGTGGAGCAAGGGCAGGGTGGAACTTCTTGACGAACTCGTGACACACGATTATATCAATCATACGCCCAGTTCGCCAAATCCTGTTCCCGGCCCCGGAGGGTTAAAACCGATTGTCCTGGAGATGAGAAAGGGGTTTCCTGATTTGCATTATGATATTAAGGATCTAATTATCACAGCAGACAGGATCGTCGCAAGAACCATCGTAAGGGGAACACATGCTGGACAGCTTTGGGGAATGCAGCCGACCCGGAAAAAATTTGAAGTCAGTCAGATTAATATAGAGTATGTAAAAAATGGAAAAATTGCTGAACACTGGCGGGTCACGGATGAACATGCGCTGTTAAATCAACTGTGGTTTCAATAATGAAGACTTCATGTATTCAAAATATGTTGGCGTATTTACTGCTTTAGCACAATCCATGTATTCAGGAAATTATAGGGCATTTCCAGTACCAGTTTGTAAAAACCTGATTTGTATTTTTGCACATCGAAGCTGGTTTTGCCATTGACTACCGGCACCTCTTTTACCAGCTGATAAACATCTCTTCCGCCGGATTTAAAATTATTGGTCGTAGCCAGCCATATCCTGGCCATTCCTTCTTTGTTCTCTACCTTCCATTGTATATGGATCGTCCCATTTTCCAATGAAGCTTCGGGGTGAGAGGCAGATAATTCTCCGATCAGCGGGATGCCGTCTATTTCGATTAACTGATCCCTAGGTATTTTAATTTCCAGGAATTTTGCGATGGAAGGCATGATATCAACGATGCCCGGTTGTCCGGTAAAAAAATAATTATTCAGTCCTTTCGCATTTGTGGCGATCCAGGTTGTTCTTTCCCTGGTGGTTTGCCCTCCATGATGGAATCCATTGTCTTCCCGGCCATGGTCGGTGGTGATATAAATCTGCCATTCTTCATTGAAATGATTTTGGCGGTATTGGATCGCATTCCAAAGTTTGCCGATTTTTTCATCAAGCATTAAAACTGCATCGGTCAGATAACTTCCGTTGCCATGGCGGTGTCCCATTTCATCAGTGTATTCCAGGTACACCCAGCTCAGGTCTGGCGCCAGTCTCTTAATCACTTCTGCTGCCGTATCCACAACGATTTCATCGATAACATTATAAAAATAACCGGCGGTGTCGTGCGGGAATTTTACTGTATCCAATTCCATTCCGTCAAAATAGTAGTCTGGCTGTAAATAACCGGCATCTTTTACGCTGCTGCCAACCAATTTGGTCCGGTTATCTATCCATGTAGAAAATATGGCTGTTTTCTTTTCGGGATATTGTGCTTTAAAAAAACGGAAAATATTCCAGTAATGATAATTGGGATCAACAATATCATTATCCCAGACATTGTGTTTATTTACCCAGGTGCCCGTCAATAAACTATTATACCCTACCGCGGAGATCGTAGGGGTTTGTGAATATCCGCTTTTCTCACCGCCAACAAAAGCATTTACGAATCCTCCTTCCCGGCTCAGGGCCTTCAGGTTGGGCATTGGCAATTGGCGGATGAGATCTGCAGGTATTCCATCAGCAATTACAAAGACTGCTTTTCTTTTTTTTTGTGCTGAAAGCTGGCAGGTGTTGATCAGCAGCACAAAAAGGAAAACCGCGGCTTTCAGGATTTGCACTGCTCTTACCGATTTTATTTTAAAATCAACAGGCTGCGACATGATCATTTTTTTAACTGCAATAAGCTGTATCGCGGTAGTGACTGCAAAATGCTGAATAAAAGTACCGAAGAAAAAATGATCAGGAATAAAAAAAGCCGTTGATATTCAACGGCCTGAGATTGTCCAGTGATCCCGCTGGGACTCGAACCCAGGACCCCTACATTAAAAGTGTAATGCTCTACCAACTGAGCTACGGAATCTGCACAACCGCTGTTACACGGCAGCTCTAAAACGGGCTCACCCCTTGTTTTGAGCGTGCAAAAATAAAGGAAAATGGGCTATGCGCAAATTAATTATCCAATTATGTTGATATGTGGAGAAATCGCCTTTTTCAGGAGATTTTACCAGATATGAATCAAATTCTTAGACGAATTCACGAATATATTTTTCTTAATTTTTTCCGGGAGTCGTTTCCAGCGATTAGGAATTCAAGAACCCACAGGATGGGGACGGCAAAAACTAAGCGGAAATCAGGCTCAATGTTTATCTTAGTCCCGCATTTGCTTCATCAATTCCAAGACATATGACACGTTTTTTCCTGACAGCCCTTCTGCTCGTTTCCATTTCACAGACACATCTTCTCGCGCAAAAAAACTGGAAGAATTTATTCGACGGTAAATCATTGGACGGCTGGAAACAGATGGCCGGCAAGGCCGACTATAGTGTTTACCAGGGTATGATTATGGGCAAATCGGTACCCTCTTCACCCAATAGTTTTTTATGCACAGAAACAGAATACAGCGATTTTGCACTGGAGATGGATGTGCTGGTAGAAGATACGACCATCAATTCCGGTGTTCAGTTTCGCAGTCATTTCGATCCCCACGCAAATGCCGGTGCAGGTAAGGTATTTGGTTACCAATATGAAATTGACCCTTCATCACGCGAATGGTCGGGCGGTATCTATGATGAAGGGCGACGTGAATGGTTATACCCCCTGACACTGAACCCGAAGGCGAAGGCGCCATTTAAAGCTAAAGTGTTCAACCGGGTCCTTATTGAATGTGTGGGCAACGAAACCCGCACCTGGATCAACGGTGTTCCGGCGGCTTACCTGGTGGATATGCTCGATTACCAGGGATTTATTGGTCTGCAGGTGCATGCAGTATCAAAGCCGGAGATGGCAGGTCAGCACGTTTTTTTTAAGAATATACGAATCAAAGCCATCGAAAAATTCACCGTGGAATTTCCGAAAGGAATTTATGTGGTGAATACCATTCCAAACCAGCTCACCGGTTATGAATTAAAATACGGATGGAAGCTTCTATTTAACGGAGAAAATTCCAAAGGATGGCGGGGCGCTTATAAAGACAGTTTCCCGGCCAAAGGATGGCAGATCCAGGATGGCCTGATCACTGTGCTCTCTTCCGAAGGTCATGAAGCCGCCAATGGCGGTGATATTGTTACACTGGATCAGTATAAAGCGTTCGATCTGTCTTTCGACTTCAAAATGACGCCGGGCGCCAATAGTGGTGTAAAATATTTTGTTACCCTAAAAGAAAAAAATGAAGGCTCAGCAATCGGGCTGGAATACCAGGTTCTGGACGACAAATTACATCCCGATGCCAAGCTGGGAAGGGATGGAGACCGTACGCTGGCTTCGCTGTATGACCTTATCGCAGCGGTAAAACCTGAGCGGTTCATCCGGCCGATTGGTCAATGGAACACAGGCCGGATTATAGTTTATCCCAACAATCATGTGGAACATTATCTGAATGGAATCAAAGTGCTGGAATATGAACGCGGCTCTCCAGCGTTTCGGTCACTCGTTGCCGTTAGTAAATATAAAATATGGCCGAATTTCGGTGAAGCACCGGAAGGCCATATCCTGCTCCAGGATCATGGCAATGAAGTCAGTTACCGGAGCATTAAAATTCAGGTGCTTGAATAATCTGAAAAATAAATGCGTATGAAAAGGAGGGAATTTATAAAAACAGGCACCCTGGCTACAGCTGGTGTCCAAATTCTGAATTTTCCGGTTTTTGGTAAACGGGCACCTTCAAATAAAGTCATACTGGCGGTGATGGGCCTTAACAGCCGGGGTTCTTACCTCGCTAAATGTTATGCGCAGTTGCCCAACGTTGAGATCGCCTATATCTGTGATGTGGAAGACAAGGCCATTCAGCATGGCTTTGACGCGTTAAAAGAAACATCCCGCAAACCCATACTGGTCAGAGATATCCGGGAACTGGTTCAAAAAAAAGATTATGACGGTTTGGTGATTGCTGCACCGGATCACTGGCATACACCTGCAACCATACTCGGTGTGACCCATGGCAAAAATGTATACGTTGAGAAACCCTGTGGTCATAATCCTGCGGAAGGAGAAATGCTAACTCAGGCCATGATCAAATATAAAAAGCTGATCCAGATGGGCAATCAGCGAAGGTCATTTCCAACCCTGATTCAGGCAGTAAAAGAAGTGCGGGAAGGAATTATCGGCGATCCTTATCTTGGTAAAGCCTGGTACACCAACGACCGGAAATCCATTGGAGCGGGGAAAGAAGTACCGGTTCCGGATACACTCAATTATGAACTCTGGCAGGGACCAGCACCCCGGAAACCCTATAAAGACAACCTCATTCATTATAACTGGCATTGGTTCTGGCATTGGGGTACGGGCGAAGCCTGCAACAACGGTACACATGAAATTGATTGCTGCCGATGGTTCCTGGGTGTGGATTATCCCACAAAAGCGGGATCTGCAGGCGGCCGGTATGCGTTTCAGGACGACTGGCAGACGCCGGATACGCAAATTGCCAGCTTTGAATTCGGGTCAACAAAAGCCATTACCTGGGAGGGCAGGAGCTGCAATAAATTCCCGGTGGAGGGATCGGGCAGGGGTTTTATCATTTATGGGGATAAAGGAACCCTGGTAAACCTGGGGGGCGGCGACTACAAAATATACGATTACTCAGATAAACTAGTCAAAGAGGTCAAGGGTGAAGCAGGAGCGGATCCATCGAATCCGGTAAGCGCCACCGGGAACCTCGATTTTTATCATTTCGAAAATTTCGTAAATAGTATCCGTGGAGAAGCTACACTGAACTCACCTGTAAATGAAGCACAGAAAAGTGTATTACTTTGTCATCTCGCCAATATTTCCCAGCGTACCGGACGCACACTGGACTGTGATCCGGCAAACGGACATATTCTGCACGATACAGAAGCTATGGTATATTGGCAAAGGGAATATGAAAAAGGATGGGCGCCCGTGATTTGAAAATAATCCAACCGACAGACGTTTAGGATCCACGCTGGGAACCGCCGGTTAATTTTGTATTCCGGGACAGCCCCTTGGTATTGGTTTTAATCTTCTGGTTTTGCTGAGCGGCTTTTGAGTTGCCGATTCCACCACCACCCGGGCGGGTATCTTTTTTGTTTTTCTTATTAGGGATAAGCGACATAAATATTTTATTTGGGCATAAAGATAATTCATTTTTGAATTTTTCGGGAAAGGATTCCGCTTCTTTTGTTCAATAAGCTATTCTTTTGCTAATGTTGCTGAATACTGATCGGTCCAATTAACCGGATTTGTGTAACTATACGATGAAAATCATTCGAATTATTTTTCCGTTGCTCATCCTGGTTTCACAGTCCGCCCTCCGTGCACAAACTGTACACCGGAATATCCCGGTAGATTCAGTTGCGGTTTATCCACCGGGTTGTTATCAGGCTTTCAATGCAAAAAAATTTATCGGACCGGGTATACTGATCGTTTATGGATGGGTTGCTACGAAATCTGATGCACTCTTTAGCGTAAGTAAATCGGTTCAGCAATATGTATGGGTTGATCATCCGCACAACACAACCAAATTTGATGATTATCTCCAGTTCGCTCCTGCAGTAGCGGTCTATGCGCTAAACTTTGCAGGAATCAAAGGTGAACACAATTTCATTGACCGGTCTATGATTTTCGGAATTTCCAATCTAATCATGGAAAGTTTTGTATCCATCATCAAAAATAACAGCCACGAAATCAGGCCTGATAGTTCCGACTATTATTCATTTCCATCAGGTCATACAGCTGAAGCCTTTTTATCGGCTACTTTTCTTTTTGAAGAATATAAAAACGTATCCGTCTGGTATGGGATCGGCGGCTATCTGGTCGCCGGTACGGTCGCCTATTTGCGTGTCTATAACAACAAACACTGGCTTCACGATACGGTAGCAGGTGCCGGTTTCGGCATCGCTTCGGCTGAATTCACCTACTGGCTGTACCCGGTATTAAAAAGAACTTTTTTCCCTAAGTCATGCGGAAAGAAAATGATTATTCCCGTTGCGGAAGACCATGGGCTTGGCCTGGCCTATATCCAACATTTTTAAACAGCCCATACTGTTTTTAAATTTTTACTTTTCCCTTTTAACTTTTCATTCTGTTTGATTATATACCGGGACTGTCCGTATCCGGACAGTCTTATTGTCCCCAAATTGTTGCCCCGATTGATTTTCAGTGCGTTAATGTTTTGGCATGCCTTTCCATAATATTGTCTGAAGTCGCGTTGTTTTTTTCTACATGTTTTTTTTTGACAGGCCTGCAACATGATTTAAAAACCTGCGTCTTATGTACAGACACCAATCAAAAACTTATAAAACCATTACAATGAAAAAGATCATCTTATCAGCCGCTATCATGCTGGCCTTGTTCAGCGCGGCTTTTGCCAATTATCCGGATAAAATTACGGACCGTGCAACCGCTTCATTCCACAAGGATTTCATCAAAGCTTCGGCGCTTCATTCGGAAGTAATCAATAACCATGTGCGCGTTATGTTCCAGGAAAATAACGAAACCCGCTATGCATATTATGATTTCCAGGGAAATCTGGTTGGCGTGGTACAGCATATGCTCACCAGCAGCCTGCCGAATGATCTTCAGAGAGAAATCAGGAAACATTATTCAAATTACTGGGTTACCGAACTCTTCCAGGTGTCCACCCCGGATTGTGTATCCTATTTTATCCAACTTACCAATGCTGATGAAACTATTGTATTAAATAGTGAAGATGGCTATGGCTGGCACAGATACATGTCAAAGAAATCCGCTAACCTGTAAATATGTGATACTCGTCTTTTGGTTTAGATTAGGAATCCTTCCGTTCCCGGAAGGATTCTCTATTTATATGAAAAATTACCATCTTCGCACCGAAAAAAAATCGGATGCAAAAAACACTGGTGGTAGCAGGGGGTGGAGCAGCAGGTTTTTTCTGCGCGGTAACAGCAGCCAGGTTAAGCCCGGAATTGAAAGTGATCCTGGTTGAAAAGACGGGTAAACTACTATCTAAGGTAAAAATTAGTGGCGGCGGTCGTTGCAATGTCACACACGCATGTTTTTCCATTCCCGAAATGGTCGGCAAGTATCCCAGGGGATCCAACTTCGTCAAAAAAACATTTCACCAGTTTTTTACGACAGATACGATACGATGGTTTGAAGAGCGGGGTGTTCCATTGAAAACAGAAGCAGATGGCAGGATGTTTCCCCTAAGTAATTCATCCCAAACTATCATGGACTGCCTGTTGACTGAAGCTGCAAAATACCAGGTGGAGATACGCCTTCACCACGAAGTGAAACAGATTGAATATAAGACGGAGCCGGTTTCTTTTCGGATACATTTTAATAATGATTTAATACTGGATGCGGATTTTATCTGCCTGGCCAGTGGCGGATATCCGAAATCCGGCCTTTTCGACTGGATCAGACCAAGCGGTCACCGGATTGAAGATCCTGTCCCCTCCCTTTTTACTTTTAATATACCGGGTCATCCGATTACTTCGCTGATGGGTATTTCTGTTCCCGATGCCGGGGTTAGAATCAATGGTGAATCATTAAAGGAAAGAGGACCATTACTTGTTACCCATTGGGGCCTGAGTGGTCCTGTCATTTTGAAATTATCCGCCTGGGGCGCGCGGCTGCTGAATGAAAAAAAATACCAGTTTGAAATCCGGGTGAACTGGCTGGGTGACCTCAGGGACTCAAACCTGCGGCAGGAAATGCAGACGATTCGTGAACATTCAGGTGGCAGAAAAATAAAACAGAAGAATCCCTGGGATCTGCCTCAACGACTCTGGGAATGGTTCCTTGATCAGGCTGGAATCAAAGACATACACTGGGCAGATCTTTCGTCGGCCAGCCAGAATAAATTGATCCAGTTACTCACCAGCCAATCGTTTCAGATTGATGGGAAAACCACGTTCAAGGAGGAATTTGTAACTGCTGGTGGTATCCGTTTATCGGAAGTGAGCCACCTAACTATGGAAAGCCGGATCCGGCCCGGATTATTTTTTGCCGGTGAATTACTCGATGTAGATGGCATCACCGGTGGGTTTAATTTTCAACATGCATGGACCAGTGGGTATATCGCCGGTATGTCGATCGCAGAAGCAAGTATGTGAGTATGGGAGAATGAGAGTATGGGAGTATTTCTGAAACATTTATCTTCGATGCAATAAAATGATCATCATGAAAACCCTGACAAGTTTTATATTGTTTTGTTTCCTTTGCGTAACCGTAAAAGCGCAGACATTGACATTAAAACAAGTATTGTTAAACCAGTTGAAAACTACGCATAACAAGGAGGAATGGTTTGCTCCCTTAAATATCGCCGTGGAGGGCCTCAGCGCAGAGCAGGCCAACTGGAAAGAAAAAGGTGCCGATCATTCGATTGCCGAACTTACCACCCATATCATATTCTGGAACCAGCAGCAATTGTCGAAATTCCTGAATCAGCCTGAGCCAAAGTTTTCGGGCGACAACAACGAAACTTTTTCATCTGTAGATAAAAACACATGGCCTGCGACAGTTAAAAAAGCTGATAGTGTTTTGTTAAATTGGGAAAACGCCATAGCTGCTGCAGATGAAAAAAAACTGGAAGCCTGGTACGAAATCATCGCCCATATCAGTACCCACAATGCTTATCATACCGGCCAGATCGTGTACATCCGGAAAGTGCAGGGATCATGGAATCCGGCAAAAGGAGTTAAATAACCAGTGTGGAAGTGTGGAAGTGTGGAGGTGGGCGTCAACTATCATCCGTCAACAATGATGTCTATGCGTGGACTGAAAACCATTTTGTTTCTATTCATCTCCAATACATTTATGACTTTCGCCTGGTACGGACACCTTAGGTTCAAAGATTTTTCCTGGGGGAAGAATCTTGGTTTGTTTACTGTCATTCTCATCAGCTGGGGGCTCGCATTTTTTGAATACCTGTTTCAGGTACCGGCTAACCGGAGCGGGTTCCATGGAGACGGAGGTCCTTATTCCCTGGTACAGTTGAAAACCATCCAGGAAGCCATTACGCTTATCGTTTTCATGGGATTTACACTGATATTTTTCAAGGAAGAAAAACTCGCCTGGAACCACCTGGTCGGTTTTGGTTTGCTGGTGGCTGCAGTTTTTTTTGTATTTAAAAAATGGTGATAATAAACCGGAAGGAAATATCCGTCATTAACGATTCATTTGCAAGATCATCCCGCCCATGCTGCATTTCATACATTCATGTAAAAAATGGATGAACTTTCTGCTTAATACTTAAGTTTGCCGTTCATCAACAGTTCTGTAATGAAGCAGCTCTCATTTTTACTTTTTATTTTTTACTTTTTGCTTACAGTCTCCTGCAGAAACAAACGTACAGGTACTCCTAAAGTACTGGTTTATACTCAGGCTACTTCATCTCCCGGAACGGATACCATTCTGAGGGCGGTGCAGCATATTGGTGAAATCAATGGTTTTGAAATTCAGGCGACCGACACGACCAGCTTTTTTACTGACGACTCTCTGTCGCATTATGCTGCGGTTTTATTTTTAAACAGGTCGGGACTAAATCTTGGTTTCAGGGAACGGGTCGCACTGGAGCGTTTTGTTCAGGCGGGTGGCGGATTTGATGCCATACATCCAACAGCAAAAACTTTCAATTGGCGTTGGTATGGTCGCATGATTGGATCAGTCGGCGATACGGGTGTTTCCTTTATGCATCAGAAATATGATGGTGGCCGGGTAACCTATAGTAACGATTTCCTCGACACAAAAAAGGTGGCCGATGAATCTGTTCTGAAAGGTGTTTTAAATGGCATCATGTATGCTATAGGCCACTATGAACCGCTCAACTATTCCCTGGCTACGACACCCTATCCACCTACGGAAAATCACTTTAATAAGCAGGTCCTGGTACAGGGAACTTTTTATGAACCCACGGAGATGACCATTCTTCCCAACCTGGATATTCTAATCATTCAGCGCCGCGGGGAGGTCATGTTGTATAAGCAGTCCAACCGTACGGTGAAGCAGGTTGGATTTCTGCCCGTATATTTTAAATCGAAAGTCAAAGGCGTAAATGTAGAGGAAGGTATGCTGGGACTTTCCAAGGATCCTGATTTTGCGCTAAATCACTGGGTTTATATTTACTACAGCCCAGCCGACAGTGCAGTAAACCGTTTGTCACGATTCAATTTTGAGCAGGATACTTTGCTGAACGCATCAGAAAAAGTAATCCTTGAAGTAAAATCCCAAAGAGATGTTTGTTGCCATACCGGTGGCTCCATAGCTTTTGGACCCGACAGTCTGTTATACTTTTCCGCAGGTGATAATTCAACGCCCTTTGATGAGCCGGGCCAGCCATATGCCAATCATGGTTTTGCTCCGCTAAATTATGCACCAGGTCATCTGCAGTATGATGCCGAAAGATCTGCAGGCAACAGCAATGACCTGCGCGGCAAGATCATGCGGATCCGTCTGCATCCGGATGGCAGTTATGAAATTCCGTCCGGGAATTTATTTCCACCGGGAACTCCTAAAACCCGTCCGGAAATTTATGTAATGGGGAACCGGAATCCCTACAGGATATCCGTAGATCAAAAAAACAGTATGTTATATTGGGGAGAAGTGGGTCCTGATGCACCCCTGGACAGTCTGACTACCCGTGGTCCAAGAGGATATGATGAAATCAATCAGGCCAGAAAAGCAGGATATTTCGGATGGCCATTTTTTGTTGGCAACAACTATCCTTATCACCATTATAATTATCTGACGGGTGTATCAGGAGATGCTTTTGACCAGGCGAAACCTGAAAATGAATCAGGTAATAATACCGGAATCCGGGATCTTCCGCCTGCCCAGGGCGCCATGATCTGGTATCCATACGCCGTTTCACCGGAGTTTCCAGAACTGGGTTCGGGTGGCCGCAACGCAATGGCCGGTCCTGTTTACTATACAGATCTGTATCCGGCGGTTAGCCGGTATCCCGAATATTATAACGGGAAACTTTTTATTTACGACTGGATCCGGGGTTGGATTAAGGCAGTTACGCTTCAGCCCAATGGGGATTTCGAACAGATGGAACCTTTTATGCCCCACACGGTTTTGCATAATTGTATAGATATGGAAGCAGGTCCCGATGGCAAATTGTATTTGCTGGAGTATGGTACGGGCTGGTTTGTAAAAAACCCGGATGCCGGATTATCGCGGGTGGATTACAGTTCCGTGGGTTTCGCAGCAAGTGTGATGGCGATTGCCGCGGATACTTCTGCGTCGGCCCATGGTCCCAATGCAGCAGGATATAAACTAACCCAGGTTTTGGATTGCAAGAGTTGTCATAAAGAAGATGGTATTTCAATCGGTCCTTCTTTTGTGCGAATTGCGGAAAAGTATGCAGATGATAAAAAAGCGCCGGTAAATCTGAGTCAGAAAATCGTAAAAGGTGGCAGCGGGGTTTGGGGTGATGTGGCCATGGCAGCTCATCCTGATCTCCAGCAGAAAGACCTCAATCAGATCATACAATATATTTTATCGTTAAAACCAAAAAAGGCGCAAGGCGTAAAGCGTAAGGCTTAAGGCAATTGTTAATTGTCAATTGTCAATTGTTAATTGTTTTTTCTTAAACTGTCATCTGTCATCTGTCAACCGTCATCTCTTATGAAGTGTATTACCGGAATCGTGTTAATGATGTTTTGTTATATTTTCTGTCAGGCTCAGTCAGACTTTTTTGTTACAGTAACCGATGAAAAAGGAAAAGCAGTAGGTGGGGCTAACGTTCATATATTGAATACCGATTTTTTCACTCAGTCAGATGATGCCGGCCACTTTAGATTTCCGGGTCTTCCGAAAGGAATCTACAACATGGAGATTTCAGCTGTCGGATATGCCCGGATCGAAATGTCGGTAAACATTCCGCTTCGTGGTTCGCTCAATATACCTTTGAAGCCTTCAGCGACCCAACTGGACGCCGTGGTTGTTTCGGCTGAAAAAAAAGAATCGAATATTCAACAGGTTCCCGCTAGCATATCGGCATTTTCATCCCGAGAAATTTCAGACTACCGCCTTTGGGCAAGCAGGGATTTGAAAGGCATTGTTTCCAATTTATATGCTGCCGACCCGGGTGATGGCCGCAACGTCATTTCCATCAGGGGGATCACTTCCACTTCCTATGATCCGGCCGTAGTTACTTATATCGATGGGGTTCCCCAGTTTACACTGGACACCTATATCCCCCAGTT
>JBGPBW010000120.1:0-14482 GCA_041481385.1 Puia sp. | reverse complement strand
ATTTCAAGATAGTTTATTTTGCCGCCAAAGATTTTGTCAAACTGTTCGCGATAGGGGACAAATGAAACACCTCCATTGATATACAGTTCAAGATTGGGCCATACCTCTTTGATGGTGCTTTTGCCTTTGATGGCTAAAATTCGTTTCAACAATAACAGGGTCCAGGTAGGTACGCCGGATATGGAGGTAACATTTTCCCGCACTGTGTTCTCAGCCAGCTGTTCGATTTTATTTTCCCATTCGTCAAGCAAAGCAATTTGGAGCTCCGGAGTTCTGATCCAGTTACTCCACAAGGGAGAGTTTTGCAACAGCACAGCACTCAGGTCGCCATATTGCACGTCAGCATTAAATTGATTGATGGTGTGGCTGCCTCCGATTACCAATCCCTTGCCTGTAAGCAGGTCTGATTCGGGATGAAAATGATAATACATGGTGAGTACATCCTTGGCGGCGAGAAAGTGATTATCCTTTAAACTTTCTTCACTAACCGGGATGAACTTGCTTTTATCGCTGGTTGTACCACTGCTTTTAGCGAACCAGTTGATCGGAGTATTCCAGAGCAGGTTTTCCTCGCCCTGCATGATTCGCTGTATATAAGGCTTGAGATCATCATATTCATGAATGGGCACAGCCTTCTTAAATTCTCTGATGGAAAATAGCTTTGAAAAATTATACCGGCGGCCGAATTCAGTATACTGGGCGGAGGTAACCAAGTCTTGTAACACTTCACGTTGAACGGCTACCGGGTCGAGCACCCATTGTTCAATCTGCCAGCGTCTCATCCTGGCCAATCGTGATATGGCAGGACTCAGTATTTTCAAGTTACGTTGGTATTGTTCATAGAAAATAGCATCAGACGCAGTTCAAAAAAACTCAAATAACGGGTCTGGAAGCTTCTTCGTGAAGATAGTCTTTTCGTTTCAATTCAAAATTCCGGCCAAGGTAGAGGCGGCGCACCTGATCGTCTGCTGCGAGCTCTTCAGCAGTACCATGTTTAAAAATCCTGCCCTCGATGAGCAGGTAGGCCCGGTCGCAAATGGAAAGTGTTTCGTTTACATTGTGATCCGTTATGAGGATACCGATATTTTTATATTTCAAACGGGCTACAACAGCCTGGATATCTTCTACGGCGATGGGGTCTACTCCGGCGAATGGTTCATCCAGTAAAATAAATTTCGGATCAACGGCCAGAGCGCGGGCAATTTCCGTGCGCCTGCGCTCTCCTCCGCTCAGAGAGTCTCCGTTATTTTTCCTTACGTGGTGCAGCCGGAATTCATCCAAAAGTGCCTCCAGTTTTTCCCTTTGTTCCGACTTGGGCATGCCTGTCATTTCCAGGATGGCTTTAATATTGTCTTCAACAGAAAGTTTCCGGAAAACTGAAGCCTCCTGAGGCAGGTAACCCAGACCCAACTGGGCTCTTTTATACATCGGTAGTCGTGTAATATCGCGATCATCCAGGAAAACCTGCCCTTCGTCTGGTTTGATCAATCCCACCACCATATAGAATGTTGTGGTTTTTCCGGCACCATTGGGCCCGAGTAAACCAACAATTTCACCCTGTTTTACATTCACTGAAACGTGGTCAACCACGGTTCGGTTGTGGTAGCTTTTTACTAGGTCTTTGGTGTGGATGGTAAGGCTCAAAATGACTAAATTTCATCAAAAATACCAGAAGAAACGGTAATGAGTTCATTTTAAAATAGTTTAACAGGTGCTTGTGTTATTACGCTATTGAATTAAGTTTGCAATCCATCAATTAAACGTTTGGAAACCCACTGATGAAGGTTATTGATCACATCCGGCAGGCAAAAGATACCGTAGTTTCATTTGAAATCCTTCCGCCCCTGAAAGGCAAGACGATAAGTTCCATTTATGACCATCTGGATCCCCTTATGGAGTTCAAACCGGCATTTATAAACGTGACTTATCATCGCAGTGAGACCATGTTCAAAAAAAAGAGCGATGGTACTTTTGAGAAAGTGGAGGTGCGGAAGAGACCCGGAACTGTCGGCATTTGTGCAGCCATCATGAATCATTACAAAGTGGATGCAGTGCCCCACCTGATTTGTGGCGGATTCGGCAAACGTGAAACCGAAGATGCCCTGATCGATCTCCATTTTCTGGGTATCGATAATGTACTCGTTCTGCGGGGGGATGCACCGAAGAATGAAGCCGCATTTACTCCCGAGCCAGGCGGTAACCAGTATGCAATCGACCTGCTCAAACAGGTAGTAAATCTGAACCTGGGCCTGTATCAGGAAGAAGATATTAAGAACGGAAGCAAAACAGATTTCTGTATCGGGGTGGCAGGATACCCCGAAAAACATTTTGAATCACCGAACCTCGCTACAGACCTTATGTTTCTGAAGTCGAAAGTAAATGCCGGGGCGGAATATGTGACCACACAGATGTTTTTTGACAACCAGAAATATTTTGATTTTGTCAAAACATGCCGGGATAATGGCATTGAGGTGCCGATCATTCCCGGACTGAAACCCATCACGAATAAAAAACAACTCAGCCTTTTACCAAAAGTTTTTCATGTGGATATTCCTGCAGACCTGTCCAACGCGGTTATGAAATGTAAAACTGACGAAGATGTGGAACAAATCGGCACGGAGTGGTTATTGGAACAGTGCCGGGAATTAAAAAAATCAGGGGTGCCGGTTTTGCACTACTACACGCTGGGTAAACCAAAAGTTATCTGGAATGTTGTGAAAGAATTGGTTTAACGCAGACATCACTATGGCTTATACCGACTACTATAAAATCCTTGGCTTATCTAAATCGGCTACAGAAGAAGATATCAAAAAAGCCTACCGGAAACTGGCCAGGAAACTGCATCCTGACCTCAACCCCAACGATAAAGACGCGCATAAAAAATTTCAACAGATCAATGAAGCCAATGAAGTGCTCAGTGATCCCGAGAAAAGAAAAAAATACGATCAGTACGGTGAGGATTGGCAACATGCGGAACAATTTGAGAGAGCTGCCCAGTCAGAAGGTCAGGCGGGAAGGCGGCGGCACACCCAGCAAGACGATGCGTTTTCCGATTTAGGTGGCGGCGAATATTCAGATTTTTTTGAACAGATGTTTGGTTCCGGCCGCCGCAGCGCGAAATTTCGCGGTCAGGATTATCAGGCAGAATTGAGACTTTCTCTGCGTGATGCATCAAAAACGCATATGCAAACGCTCACTGTGAACGAGAAGAACATCCGCATCACCATACCAGCTGGTGTTGAAGACGGACAGGTGATCCGACTCCGGGATCATGGCGCGCCGGGTGTCAATGGCGGCCCAAACGGAGATCTCTATATTACGTTCCGGGTTGAACCCGATCCGGTTTTTAAGCGTGCGGGTAATGACATCTACATTACTGTAGACCTTGATCTGTATATAGCCGTTTTGGGTGGGGAAGTCATGGTCGATACCCTGGACGGGAAAATTAAACTTAAAGTGAATCCGGGAACACAGAACGGTACAAAGGCCCGGTTGAAAGGGAAAGGTTTTCCTGTGTATAAACAAGCGGGTCATTTCGGCGACTTTTTTGTTACTTATCATGTTTTAATTCCTCAAAATCTTACGCCAAGGCAGAAAGAACTATTTACCGAACTTTCGAAATTGAAATAAATTGCAAGGAATGTCAGATGAAGAAATCATATCACTCGAAACCTTCTGTTCCTTCTATCAGGTAGAACAAAATTTCGTTGAAACCCTGGAATCCCATGGGTTGATTTCTTTCAGTTACCAGGAAAATCAAAGGTATATTTTACGGGATGACGTGGCAGAACTGGAAAAATACAGCCGGATGTATTATGAACTGAACATCAATGTGCCCGGCATAGATGCACTCAATCATTTACTCGAAAAAATAAAACAGCTTCAACAGGAAGCAGAAAGTTTAAGAGCGCGTCTGAGGATCTATGAATGAATGATCCCAAATAAAATCATCGATATGATAAAATTTTTCCTTCTGCTTCCGTTGCTGGGCGGCTGGTTATTTTCCTTTTCACAACCGGGAGATTCAGTCGTCTACAAGCAAACACACTATATGATCCCCATGCGGGACGGGATTTTGTTAAATACTGTCGTGCTCACACCACTTAATCAGGCAACCCCTTATCCCTTTCTAATCGAACGAACACCCTACGGTGTCGATGGAGATGGAGATCAGGATGGCATGGTAACCCTGCACAGTAATTTTAGCTTTTTTACCCTGGCTGATGAAGGATATATTTTTGTATTCCAGGATATACGCGGAAAATTCAAGAGTCAGGGGAAAATGGAAATTCATCAGCCCCTGATACACCGACAACTCAGGGATGCTGTGGATGAGAGTACTGATACCTGGGATACCATCGACTGGCTCACCCATAATATAAAAAACAACAATGGGAAAGCTGGTATTGCCGGCATTTCTTATCCGGGATGGCTTGCACTTGTAGGTGCTGTGGATCCTCATCCGGCCCTGAAAGCTGCCTCTGAACAGGCATGCATGGCCGATCTTTTTCTTGGTGATGATTTTCATCACAACGGTGCATTCCGCCTCAGTTATGGACTGGAGTATACCTATGAAGTAGAAGCGGATCCGACAAAAGACAGCGATTTTCCTTTTCCGTCTTTTGATCTTTTCAACTGGTACATGAATCTGGGGAGCCTAAAAAATGTAAATGAAAAATATTTCCACCATAAAATTCCTACCTGGAACAATTTTGTCCGTCATCCTGACTATGATAGTTTCTGGCAAAAAAACTCACCACTGTCATATGTTCAAAAAGCTGAAATTCCGCAACTTCATGTCGGCGGTTTCTATGATCAGGAGGATCTGAATGGCCCGCAGCTGATGTATGGTCATATGGAAAAAACGGATGATAAAAAGTTCAATCATCTCGTACTTGGCCCCTGGTATCATGGGCAATGGGGAAGAGGTAAGGGCGACAGTATCGGGCTGATTTCATTCGGAAGTCGCACGGGTGAAGAATTTCGTCGTCTGCAAAAAAAATGGTTTGATTATTATCTCAAGGGTATCGGAGACGGCCATTTTGAAGAAGCTTATGTATTTCAAACCGGCTCCAATGTCTGGAAAACGTATAACAGCTGGCCACCACGACAGGTGGTTATCAGGCCATTGTATGCGGGGCCTCATCAGAAAGCTGGTTTTTTAAAACCTTCAGGAAGCGGTTCTGTATCTTATCTGAGTGATCCTCAAAAACCAGTTCCATATCGGACCCTGCCAATTGAAGCCACCTATGGACCCGGCAGCCGCTGGCGACCCTGGCAGGTGGAAGACCAACGATTTGTTTATACGCGGCCCGACGTAATCAGTTTCATCACCGACACACTTCAGGAAGACCTTGTGATTGCCGGTGCCGTTAATGCACATTTATTTGCTTCTACAACCGGTACGGATGCAGACTGGGTCGTAAAACTGATCGACGTTTATCCCGACTGGGATTCAGCAAGTTTTAAAATGAGCGGTTATCAGTTTCCAGTTACCATGGAAGTTTTCCGCGGTAAATACCGAAAGAGTTTTTCAAAACCCGAAGTTATCGTTCCAGGGAAACCTGAGGAATATCTTATTGGTTTGCACCAGGTAAACCATATGTTCAAAAAAGGTCATAAACTGATGATCCAGGTGCAAAGCAGCTGGTTTCCGATGATCGATAGAAATCCACAAAAATTCCTTCCCAATATCTTTGAAGCAAAGGATTCAGATTTTATCAAAGCAACTCAGACGATTTATTTTTCCAATGAATTTCCTACGAGAATAGACTTGCCAGTCATTAGTCAATAATGTGGGAATGTGGAATTGTGAAAATGTGAATATGGGGGAATGAAATGAATAATTAAATTTTAAATTTCATTTTCAAATCTGCACATTACTACAATTCCACATTTACCACATTGTGAATAACAAGCAATTGAATTTACTTTGTGAGCAACTCCTTCACCATTGTGCTAATGCTTTTCCCATCTGCCTTACCCGCGAGTTGCTTGCTGGCTACGCCCATAACTTTGCCCATGTCTCCTGGGGAGCTGGCGCCGGTATCCAGGATAATTTTTTGAAGAATGGATTTGAGTTCTTCCTGACTCATTTGTGCAGGAAGAAATTTCTCAATGATAGCAATTTCTTCTTCTTCTTTTGTTGCAAGATCCGCACGCCGCTGGGCCTTATAAATTTCAAGTGAATCTTTTCTTTGTTTGATTAGCTTTTGGAGGATTTTGATTTCATCTTCCTCTTTGATGGACCCGCTGGCACCTTCGGCAGTTTTAGCCAGAATAATGGAGGCTTTTATTGCCCGGAGTGACCGGAGCGCGGCTTCGTCCCTGGCCAGCATGGCTGTCTTCAAATCCGTCATTACTTTTTGTTCCAGGCTCATACAATAAATTATATTTTATTTTCTTTTAATTGTTTTGACCTCGATTTCTGGTAAAAGGTCTTGGCAAATTGTTTCAATTCCATGGCGATATCATCATGACGCGTTGCCCGTTGGTAAGTGTCGGCCATGCCCATGAGGGTTTGATAAAAGAAATCTTCCATCTCATCAATCATCATATCCCGGGTCCAAAGATCAATTCTGAGGGCTGCTTTATCAGAACCGTCCCAAAGCGATAATAAAAAAGCTTTGGCCTGACGGGTATTTTCGGCGGACGTACCTGGTGCGTTCCAGCTGATGGCTTCAGGCATTTTGTTTTCATCCAGTCCAACCCGGATTTGTATCGAGGATTCAGTCATTAAAAAAGTGTATTTGATTGTATTCTTTCGGCCCTGACGTTTCCCAAGTATATAACCTATTGTCTTATAATGTATTAACTTGGGTTTCTCTATCAGAGGTTCCGTATCTCTGTCAGCAAAGTTAAAAGGAAAATTCCTTTGACTTTCAGCGATTTCAAGGTGAGATAAACTGCGGAAATTACGTAACCTTCCTTAACGTAAAAACGCGCTGTGATTCCAGTTTGTTATTAGATAAATTTACAGTGTAAGTTTTCCGTCATCCGTCAATCCGTCATCAAAATCCGTACTATGAAAAATCTTTACTTAAGGGGATTCCTGCTTTTGGCATGCTGCCAATTGTTCAGCCACATCACCATTCAGGCACAGTGTTTATGTACAGGAGGCATTCCGGCAACAGCTATTGACCAGTCCATCACAATATCTCCCACAACAGCCAGTACACTTACTTTTGCGTTCCAACAATTCAATCCCGCGATAGGGACCCTGAGTTGCGTAAGCCTGCATGATACCATTATCGGGAACTCGGTAACAGGTGCTGGTAATACCGGGCCCGACAGTACCGCCTTTCTTTTTCAGCTGACGCTGACCAACAAAATTTCAGGCCCGGGTATTACGCTTACCCATGTGTACAATGCCCTGCATGGGTATGATACACTGGCACCATTTGGTCTGCCTGGAGACACGATTACTTATGGACCCGAGAATATCATTACCCTTCCGAATGGATTTGCCTCAACCGGGGGTAACGCAGCCTATCTGGGTATGGGCACTGTGAATTTCATTTACAATATCAATGGCGGTATGATCACACTCGACGGCGGATCCAATTACAATTCTTCAGTCACGACTGTGATTGGTGGTACCCTAAAACTAACTTACTACTGGTGTGCCACCATTCCCTTGGGTACGGCCATCAGCAATTTTGCAGTATTTAAAAAGAATGGAACGGTTTCACTACAATGGCTTGGCACAAATGATCAAAAGGATATAGTTTATGAAATTGAATACAGCCGAGAAGGAGAAAAATGGCAGACCGCAGGAACTATCCCGGCTGGATCTGCTCCAACAGGTACTGTCGCACAATACCAGTATCAATACAACCCTTCTAAAACTGATGTGGGAGAAATATACTTTCGCGTCAAACGAACAGACCCGGAAGGGAACTTCGTTTACTCGATCGTGAAAATGGTGAATCTTCAGCAGGAAGACCAGCGACCGGGTATCCAGGTATATCCAAACCCGGTCAATCGGAATATTGTAATCCAGTTTGACGAAGCCCAAAATGGTAATATTGACCTCGAATTGGTCAATAGTATGGGACAGGTTATTGAAAGAAAACAGGTAAAACTTTCGGGAGCCACGATAGCGGGCATGGACCTTTCAATCAAACCAGCCAGTGGAATTTACTTCCTTCGGGCCGTAGATCAGTCTAATAAACATCAGTTCCTGACCAAGGTGATCGTGAACTGATTTTTTTCCGTAGGTTTGTTGGGCATAAAAACTACATAATGGAATACAATACAACGCGTAATCATCTGATTATGCGTGAATACGGCCGCCACATCCAGCGGATGATCGAATACCTGCTAACCATCGAAGATCCGGAAGTTCGCGAGAGAAATGCAGCAGTTGTGATAGAATTGATGGGGTTTCTGAATCCGCACTTGAAAAATGTGGAGGATTTCCGTCATAAATTATGGGATCATCTCTTTCTGATTTCTGATTTCAAACTCGAAGTTTCATCTCCCTACCCGATACCAACAGCTGAAACACTGAAAGTAAAATCAGATCCGCTTCCTTACCCCAAGCGGTATCCGAAACATGCACATCTCGGCAAAAATCTTGAGCTCATCATAGATAAAGCATTGCAGGAAGAAAATCCAGAAAAGAAAAATGGATTTGCGAATGCCATTGCTTACTACATGAAACTTGCCTACAACAATTGGCACAAAGAAACCGTTCACGATGATGCCATCCAGGGCGAACTAAGCGCCATTACTAATGGACAGCTGGAGTTCACCAATACCCCTTTTGTACGGAGTTTCCGCCCCAGCGAAAACCGGGAAAGAAGTGGAGGTTACGGTTATGACCGCAACAAACGCAATCAGAAATTTCAGAGGAATAATAACAACAATCGTAATAACAACGATCGCGGGGGAAAATTCAAAAAGAAAAGATACTAGTGAACTCCTTTGAAGTAACCGGTGGTAAGCGGTTGAAAGGAGAAATCATTCCCCAGGGAGCCAAAAATGAAGCGCTCCAGGTAATTAGCGCCGTATTATTATCCAGAGGAAAAATCACTATATCAAATATTCCGGATATTCTGGACGTCAACCTGCTTATAGAACTCCTGCAGGAAATGGGCGTAAAAACAGAACGTAGTTCCAGACACGAATGCAGTTTTCAGGCAGATCAGGTGAATGTTGATTACCTGAACAGCGAAACCTATCGAAAAAAAAGCGGGAGATTACGCGGGGCAGTGATGCTTGCCGGTCCGCTGCTCGCCCGATTTAAAAAAGCTTTTGTTCCCAAGCCAGGTGGAGATAAGATCGGCCGAAGAAGGCTGGATACCCATATGACCGGATTTGAAAAACTGGGAGCCAGTTTTTTTTACCACCCAGGCGATGATTATTTCCGTCTTGAGGCTAAAGAACTAAAAGGCACTTATCTTTTGCTTGAAGAACCTTCCGTTACCGGAACGGCCAATATCCTGATGGCAGCAAGTTTAGCTAAAGGGAAAACAACCATTTACAATGCAGCTTGTGAACCTTATATTCAGCAGCTATGTGGTATGCTGAACCGAATGGGCGCAAAGATCAGTGGCATCGGCAGCAATTTGCTGGTCATTGAAGGGGTGGAAGAACTTGGCGGAACCGACCACTGCATGCTACCTGATATGATTGAAATTGGCTCTTTCATTGGAATGGCGGCCATGACGCAGAGCGAACTCCTGATCAAAGACGCCTGCATTAATGCACTGGGTCAGATACCGGATAAATTCCGGTTATTGGGGATCCAACTTGAAATCAGGGGCGATGATATATTTGTGCCCAGTCAGGATGTATATGAGATTCAAACCTACCTGGATGGATCCGTCCTCACTTTATATGATCATCCCTGGCCTGGCCTTACTCCCGACCTTTTAAGCGTGCTGCTCGTAGTAGCCACTCAGGCTAAGGGAAGCGTGCTCATACATCAGAAAATGTTTGAAAGCCGGTTATTTTTTGTAGATAAGCTGCTCGATATGGGTGCTCAGATTATCCTTTGCGATCCTCACCGTGCAGCCGTAATCGGCCTGGGCAGGTTGCATACGTTACGCGGCATCACGATGAGCAGCCCTGATATTCGGGCTGGTGTGTCCTTATTAATCGCTGCGATGAGTGCCGAAGGGAAAAGTGTTATCCAAAATATTGATCAGATCGACCGGGGCTACCAGTACATCGATGAACGGCTCAACCGGCTCGGCGCTTCAATAAAAAGAATTTAATCATTTCTGATGCTGATAATTATTACGGCCCCTTCGGGTGCCGGAAAAACATCTATCACCCGCTATCTGCTGCAGCATTTTCCACAGCTGGCTTTTTCGGTTTCTGCTGCCACGCGAAACCAGCGGCCGGATGAATTGAATGGTGTTGATTATTATTTTTTAACCCTGGAAGAATTTCAACATAAAATTCAAAACCAGGAATTTGTAGAATGGGAGATGGTGTATGAAGGCAGATATTACGGCACGCTAAAATCTGAGCTGAAAAGAATCAGGAACATGAACAAAATTCCAATCCTTGATATCGACGTAAAGGGGGCTATTCATGTACAGGAACAATATCCCGAACAGAGTCTGTCTATTTTCGTTCAACCGCCTTCAATAGAAGAATTAAAAAGAAGGCTTGAATTCCGGGCCACTGAATCATCAGAAGCCCTGCAGGACAGGCTCAATAAGGCAGCTTACGAGATTTCTTTTCGTCATCACTTCAATAAAATCATTATCAACGACAACCTGCAAAGAGCATGCGAAGAAGCTCGGCAGGTAATAGCAGACTTCCTCAACCGGCATGGATTCCAGACCTAAGCAGGGTAATTTTCACGTTTTTCCAACTATATTCGTATTTGCATGATCAATACCAATACCCTGATCTGGATCATCATCGCCTGGCTGATGATCATTTTTTTCGCCGGCATTGAAATCGCATTTGCCAATGCGAACAGGCTCACCATTGAGCTCAAAAAAAAACAGGGTCTGCATCGCAGCATCCTCCTGTCTGGCTTTCTGGATAATCCTAGCCGGTTCATCAGTGCCCTCCTAATCGGTTTTAACCTGTTCCTGGTCATATTCGGATTGCTGGTTGGCGAAACCCTTTCACCTTTTTGGGAATGGATTATCCGGAAAACCGTTGTACCTCAAGCCTGGGTCGATATTTTACGCCTGATGTTCGAAACCTTTACTTCTACATTATTTATCCTGTTTTTTGGGGAACTGATACCAAAGGCATTTTTCAGAGCTAAGAGCGACAGCCTGCTTGATTTTTTCGCCCCGGTCAGTAACTTTTTTTATAACCTGTTTTATCCGATTTCTATATTTTTTACGCGTATATCTGAATGGATCCTGAAATATGTATTTAATGTACGGATAGATGAGGGCAAAGACCTTTTTGCAAAAGCTGATCTGAGTAATTTTTTTCAACAGACCGGTGAAACCGATGAACCGCAGGCGGAATTAAATACCGATCTTTTTGAGGCTGCCCTTTCACTTCCCAAGGTGAAAGTCAGGGAATGCCTGATACCCCGCAAGGAAATAGAAGGAGTTGATATTCGCTTGAACATAGATGATGTCCGGAAGAAATTCATGAACAGCAAACTGAGCAAACTCGTCGTTTATGAGGGAAATATCGACCATGTCCTGGGATATATCCACCAGTTGGATCTCTTTAAAGCGCCCGAAACGATCCGGGACATTCTCCTGCCAATCCCCGCGGTACCTGAAAGTATGAGTGCGATGGACCTGATCAGCAAATTCAGCCGGGATAGAAAAAGTATTGCCTGGGTAGTGGATGAATTTGGTGGAACAGCAGGCATCGTGACAATGGAAGACCTTCTGGAAGAAATATTTGGGGAAATACGGGACGAATACGACACCGAGGAATTTGAAGAAAAGAAACTGTCGAATGAAGAGTTTATTTTTGCCGGCAGACTGGAACTGGACTACCTCAATGAGAAATATGATCTGGAATTTCCTGAAAGCGAATCTGAAACCCTTTCCGGTTTTATCATTAACCGCCACGAAGCCATTCCCCGCCTGAAAGAACATATAATTATTGACGACTATGAATTTGAAATCCTCAGCGTCAGTGACACAAGGATCGAGATGGTAAAGGTTAAACTCCTTAAATAGGCTGAAGCCTTAAGGCTTAACGCTTAAGGCAACTCGGGAACAACCAACTCTTAAAATGCTTTGAGCTTTTAGCCTTAAGCTTTAGGAGGTAAGTTCATTTCAAATTACCTTTGCGACGCCTGTATAAATGGCAATTCAGTGAACTATGGCTTTGAATTTATTTAAGAGAACACCCGGTCAGGCGGAAATGTCGTTTGTAGAGCATCTGGAAGCATTAAGATGGCATATCGTCCGGTCTGTTCTGGCGATTGTCGTTTTAGCCATCTTCGCATTTTTGAAGATTGATTGGATCTTTGAGCATGTCATTATGGGGCCACTGAAGCAGGATTTTGCATCAGTTGTCGGGCTGTGCAACCTGAGTCATTTTCTTCATATGGGAAATACGCTTTGTTTGCCGGCAGCTAATGTACAATTACAGACAACAGCATTCGGATCCCAGTTTATTTCCAGCATTACTATTGCTTTTGTCTGCGGATTCATTATTGCCTTTCCCTATGTATTCTGGGAATTCTGGCGCTTTGTTAAACCGGCCCTTTCCCCTAAGGAAATCCGGAGTACCCGCGGGTCCATTTTCTTTGTGACTTTTTTTTTCATGCTGGGCATATCATTTGGATATTTCCTGCTGGCCCCGTTTACTTTTAGTTTTCTGTCCAACTATAAATTAGGGATGAGTGGATTGTTGATTACCCGCCCAACACTGGATGACTATCTGGATAATTTCCTCGATATTCTGATCGGATCGGGCATTGCTTTTCAACTTCCACTCATCAGTTATGTACTTACCCATATCGGTCTTATCACCCCAAATTTTCTCAGAACATACCGGAAATATGCTTATGTGGCCATACTCTTTGTGGCTGCGGTTATCACTCCATCACCCGATTGGATGAGTCAGACCATTGTAGCACTTCCCCTGATTATTTTGTACGAAATCAGTATCCGCATTTCAGTTCGTGTGGAAAAGAATATTAAGAAACGAGACGCTGAATTTTAATTTAAGCCCTGAGGCTTAAATTAAAATTCAAGTATGGGATTATGGGATTATGAGAGTATGAGAGTATGAGAGTATGAGAGTATGAGAGTATGAGAGTATGAGGGTATGGGTAAAATGCGAAAACTTTCCGTATCACAAACTGTTAACGACCCCGAAACTTCAAATGGTATTTAATTCTATTCTCCCATACTCCCATAATCCCATACTTAGTGTTATCGCCTGTTATCGATCTCTTTCGAAAGCAAAGCAAAGATCTGATCGACGCTTCCCTCACCGGGAACATAGACCACCTTGTTGAGCTTTTTGTAATGATCTGCCACCGCCGCTGTTTTTCTTTCGTATTCTTCAATGCGGGAATCGATAACTGCTTCATTCACATCATCCGAACGGCCGGAAGTTAGCCCACGGTTGAGGAGCCTTTTGATGAGTTCTGATTTCGACACCTGCAGAGCCAGTACAATCCGGATTGCCGTACTCTTTTCGGTCAGCAGTGCGTCCAGGGCATCTGCCTGGGCATTTGTTCGTGGAAATCCGTCAAAAAGAAACCCATTAACATCCGGATTTTGTTCCAGGGCAGTCCGGATCATACCAATCACAACAGCATCGGGTACCAGCTGACCCTGATCCATCAGACTTTTGGCTTCCAGGCCAAGGGAGGTTCCGTTTTTGATCTCATTACGGAGGATATCGCCTGTGCTGAGGTGTTTAAAGCCATAGCGGGCGATGAGTTTTTCAGACTGTGTACCCTTGCCGCTTCCCGGTGGACCAAAGAGAATGAGATTAAACATGATGACTGCCTTAGGTGCGGACAAATATAGTATACGCATCTTATAATTCCTTTAACAAATAGGCATATTCCTTGTGTAATTAATTGTGAAACAGTTATATTTCTATATAAAAAAATGCAAATTCTCTTTTTTGTCAAGGATATGACAATCCGCATGAACCGTCACTGCGTAGGTTTGTTATCTAATTATCAACTATGATCAGATTATTAAAAAATACAGGGATATTGTTAATGGCATTTCTGTTTCAGCAATGTTATTCTCAAACGGATAATGTAAAAAAAACTACTATGGATAAAACTCAGGGAAATCCGGATTCTGCCCTTGTCAACCGGACAAATGAAGAATGGCAAAAAATACTTCCTTCCGATCTCTATTATGTTGCCCGCCAAAAAGGGACGGAAAGACCGTTCACCAGCAAATATGAACACTCCAAGGAAATAGGCACTTATTATTGTGCTGTATGTGGTAACCCTTTATTCCGCAGTGATACCAAATTTGAGAGTGGCTGTGGCTGGCCGAGTTTTTATGAACCCATCAGTAAAACCAGTATTATCTATCTTAAAGATAATTCCGTT
>JBGPBW010000119.1:0-14506 GCA_041481385.1 Puia sp. | reverse complement strand
CGCAGTCCACGTAGTTACAATTCCCAAATCGGAGTTCCGCTAAGCATCTGGCAGATCAGTGAACTGCACGAACTGGCCCTGATAGAGGCAGGAATATCGCAGGCAGGAGAAATGCATTTGCTGGAAGAGATGATCAGGCCTGACATTGGTGTGTTAACCAATATCGGTGGCGCACATGACCAGGGTTTCGAAAACACCGAGTCTAAAATCCGTGAAAAACTTGAGCTGTTTAAGGATTCAAATGTCCTGGTTTACCCCGCAGATCAATCCGAACTCCGGAAGACGGTTTTGGAATGGCATGCACTGCATCCAGCGCCGGGCTTGGTTTCTATCGGAACAGCCCATGATTGTACCCTTAGGATCATATCCGTGAGTCGGCAGCCGGGCCAGACTGAAATCACCCTGGGTTATGAAGGGGAAATTTTTGCATTGAAAATAGGATTTGAAGATGATGCGGCTACCCAAAATGCACTAACCTGTGTTGGGGTTATGCTCTGGCTTGGAATACCGCCAAATGATTTGCAGACTCGCTTAAACCGTCTCAATCCGCTGGCTATGCGGATGGAGATGAAAACCGGCATCAATCATTCTTCGGTTATTAATGATAGTTATAGTGCGGATATCAGTTCGCTGACCATGGCCCTTGATTTTTTATCACAACAAAGTCAGCACGCAAAACGCACGCTGATACTTTCAGATATCCTCGAAACCGGAAGGTCAGCGATGTCACTGTACGGCGAGGTTGCCGCGCTACTCAGGAAGTATCCGGTGGACCGTCTGATTGGTGTAGGTGAACAGATCAGCGCTGCATCCCGCCTGTTCGACGATTCAGGCATACCCGAGACGGTTTTTTTTCAGGGTACGGAAGCATTGCTGAATAATATGACGGTGCTGGAATTCCGGGACGAGACCATCCTGCTTAAAGGCGCAAGGGTGTATGGCTTCGAGCGGATCGATCAGGTGTTGTCGCTGCAGGTACATGAAACGCAGCTTGAAATAAACCTGGAGGCCATGGCTAATAATCTAAGGCAATACCAGCAATTGCTCAGGCCTGCTACGAAAATCATGGCCATGGTTAAAGCTTTTTCCTACGGTGCAGGTGGTTTTGAAATTGCCAGGGTTCTTGAGTTCCATAAAGTGGATTACCTGGCGGTGGCTTATGCGGATGAAGGTGTGTCCCTCCGCCGGGCAGGAATTCGGCTGCCCATTGTCGTTATGAACACCGAAGAAAACGCACTGCCCCAACTGGTAGAATGGCAGCTGGAGCCGGTCATTTTTTCATTACGCGGACTGGAATCCCTGCGCAGGCTTTTAAAAAAAGAGGCAATCAGTCTGTTTCCCATACACATTGAATTGGAAACGGGTATGAACCGTCTTGGTTTTTCTCCGGACCAGCTTCCCGGGCTGCTCCGGGACCTCAGCGGAAATGAGTTTCGTATTCAATCTGTATTTAGTCATCTTGCCGCCAGCGAAGAAGCACAGCAGGATGCTTTTACCCAAAATCAGTTCGATGTATACCAGTCCATGACAGCCCGGATTCAGGAATCATTGGGGTATGCATTTCTTCGTCATATTTCAAACTCAGCAGCTATCGTGCGCAATCCGGCGTTACAACTGGACATGGTGAGGCTGGGAATCGGTTTGTATGGTATTGACCCCGCTTCCTCTCCATTGCTGGATCTGAAAGGAGCAGGAACACTTAAAACGACCATTGCCCAGATTAAACACCTGGAAGCGGGGGAAACTGTGGGCTATAACCGAAAGGGCGTGGCAGAGCAGGCGATGAGTATCGGTACTTTGCGCCTGGGCTATGCTGATGGTTATCCACGCTCGCTGGGGTATGGAAGAGGGAAAGTATTATACCGAGGCAGACTTGTACCTACCATTGGCAGTATTTGTATGGATATGACCATGATCGATATATCAGAAATTTCAGATGCCCGGGAAGGGGATGAAGTGATCGTGTTCGGAGATGGCTTACCGGTGGATGAAATGGCCAAATGGGCAGTTACAAATGCCTACGATATACTGGCGGGCATTTCACAGCGGGTAAAACGGGTTTATTTTGAGTAAAGCTTTCACAAATTGGAAAGGATTGATCTTTTATGAACTTATTATCTTTGCCGCTCATTATGAAAGAAAGAAAGATCATTTTTATTGTATTACTGATAATCGTTGCCGACCAGGCCCTCAAGATTTGGATCAAAACGCATATGCCGCTGAGTCATACCTGGGATGCATTTTACCGATTGCCGGTCTCTCCATATGACAACGGAATTCACGTGTTAGGCAAAAAATTCCAACTTTTTTTTGTAGAAAATGAAGGCATGGCCTGGGGTTGGAAATTCGGTGGAAATTTCGGCAAAATGTTTCTAACTCTTTTTCGCCTGGCAGCCGTAATCTTTGGTATTTATTATATCCGAACCCTGATAAAGAAGAAATACCACAATGGGTATATAATATGCGCAGGCCTGATTTTCGCCGGTGCGCTCGGCAATCTGATAGACAGTATGTTCTACGGAATCATTTTTGAAGAAAGCACCTACGATCATGTTGCTAAAATATTCCCTGCACATGGGTATGCGGGATTCCTGCACGGACGCGTGGTTGACATGCTTTATTTTCCGATTATCAAATCCCACTATCCGCGGTGGTTTCCTTTTGTCGGCGGGGATGAATTTGAATTTTTCAGTCCGGTTTTTAATATTGCCGATGCTTCTATTTCAATTGGCGTCATTGCACTGTTCCTTTTTCAGAAACGTTTCGTAAAGAAAATTCCTGAACTGGAAAATCCGGAATTGCAGCCGGATAATAAAGCGGAACGCCTGACGCTGAATACCTAAAGCTGAACCCCTAACGCCCAGAACTGAACGCCGAATAACGAGAACGATTTTCTGCCACATCTTTCTAAAACATTCAATAGAATTGAGTAAAACGTTAAGCGTTGGGTGTTAAGCGTTAGGCTTTCAGTGCATCGTTCTTTTACGTATGGTTCCGGGGACTTTTTCTATTTCATAACGGCCGGTTTTTGGTTAAATTTATACTGGCCCGGTAACCCCGGTCCCTCAAATCCGATACCGATGAAAAAGTTCCTTCTGGTGCTTTCATGCCTTGTATTGTCGTTTATCGGGTATAGCCAGTTTGTTAATTTCAATGGCCAGTTCTTCAAAATCGATACGCTCTATCCCTTATATGACATACCATCACATAATAAAGGACTGAGTTACCCCTGGGAGATCACCTATGGTCCTGATGATTCATTATGGGTTACCGAAGCACATCGTTACCGCATATGGAAAATTCATCCGGGAAATAAGGGCAATCGCGTATTGCTGGATCTCAGCCCATTGGCCAGCTTTGATTACTATGATATGCCTAATGGATATCCGGCACCACAGGGCGGGTTGATGGGGCTTGCGCTGCACCCGCTATTGTTCAGTGGCAAACCCTTTGTATATGTGGCACTCGTGTACGATGTGTATCCAACAAGCGGTTCGCCGAATAACAATAACTGTTCAGGCAGCGGTTCTATTACCAACCAGCCCTGTTTTTACAAAACAAAAATCCTTCGTTATACGTACAATACAGCGACGCATAAGCTGGGTTCGCCCACAATCGTCATCGACGGACTGATGGGCAGTAACGACCATAATTCGGGCAGGCTTAAAGTAAGCCCTGTTCCGGAAAGTGACGGCGAATACCACCTGTATTACACCATTGGCGATCAGGGCGCGGGACAATTCAACAACGGCTTGCGTACCAACAATGCGCAGAATAAGGATATTTATGAAGGAAAAGTGCTGCGCCTCAATACAGAGGACGATGGCGACCTGGATGACGGAGCTTATAGTCCCTGGATTCCCAACGATAACCCGTTCACGAATTCTGTTTCCGGAAAAGTGAATGCCGTATACTCTTTCGGACACCGGAATGCCCAGGGCCTGGTCTGGGCACATATCGGCACCCAATATATTTTGTTCAATTCGGAACATGGGGACAAATCAGATGATGAAGTCAATATTATCTTACCGGGAGAGAATTATGGATGGCCCAAAGTTGCCGGTATGTGTGACGATAACTATACAACATCGGATGCCAATCCCAACAATGACAAACTGGCCAATCAGACCATTGTAAGTGAAAAGCCATTTTGTATTTCAAACAATGTAAAAGAGCCGATGTTTGATTTTTTTAATGTGAGTGGAAACAGCATTCCCTCAAGCGGAGCTTCCAATTATACCTGGCCTACGATCGCACCTTCAAGTATAGACTACTACGATAAAGCCTATATTCCAGGATGGACGAATTCGCTATTGGTGACATCGCTGAAACTGGGTATGTACCGTCTGAAACTCAAAGCAGACGGGTCGGCTGTGGATAGTTCCAGCACAGCACAAATTACGGATACCATTCCCTACCTGCATGAATACCGGATCCGGGACCTGGCTATTGCCCCTACCGGAGATACACTTTTTCTTGCCATAGACAGCAGTGGTTCTACTTCCGGACCTACGGGAGGTTTTTCCGGTGGTACTGTGCCAACGAAAACACCGGGCCATATTTTGAGGATGGTATATATTCCCAATCCGCTGGAAACGCCGGCTAAAACGATTTTTGCCAAAAAGGGCGAAATCAATACAACAGTTGTTTTTCCAAATCCCGCAACAGATCACCTTGAAGTATTATGCCGTGATTTGCTGCAACCCCCTTTCACCATTTCACTGTATGACGTGTCGGGGCGAATCTTGCTGAAGGAAAAGTTCGGCATCAGCCATTTTATTGTTTATCTGCAAAATATACCGTCCGGATTATTTGTTTTTAAAATGGAAGATGGTAATGGCAATCCGATAACAACCCAAAAGATATTGGTGCTGAAATAGTAGATAATTGTTAATTGTCAATTGAAAATTAAACCGGAAGATTCCCTACCATCTTCTTTGGATCCACCCATTCATCAAATTGTTCAGGTGTAACATAACCAAGTTTAACTGCCATTTCCTTGAGGGTAGTACCTTCTTTATGCGCTTTTTGCGCAATCTCGGCTGCTTTGTAATAACCTATTTTTGTATTGAGGCCAGTTACCAGCATCAGTGAATTGTCTACGTGTTTTTTGATATTTGATTCGATGGGTTTGATACCCACCGCACATTTGTCGTTGAAACTGGTACAACCATCGCCAAGCAGGCGCGCACTATGCAGAAAATTATAAATCATCATGGGCTTGTAAACATTCAACTCAAAATGCCCGTTTGCTCCACCGATACTTATCGCTACATCATTACCCATCACCTGCGCGCAGATCATGGTTAACGCTTCGCATTGTGTGGGATTTATTTTACCCGGCATAATGGATGAACCAGGTTCATTATCAGGAATAAATAATTCGCCAATACCACTGCGCGGTCCGCTGGAAAGCATACGGATATCGTTGGCAATTTTCATGAGACTCACAGCAAGAGTCTTCAATGATCCGTGAGTCTCCACGATAGCATCATGAGCAGCCAAAGCTTCAAACTTATTTTCTGCCGTAATAAAAGGAAGCCCCGTGAGTTTTGCAATATGGGCCGCTACGTTCCGGGAATAGTTGTCGGGTGTGTTGATTCCGGTACCTACGGCCGTTCCGCCGAGGGCGAGTTCAGCAAGGTGGGGAAGGGTGTTTTTCAGCGCCTTCAGGCCATGACTTAACTGGGATACATAACCGCTGAATTCCTGGCCTACAGTTAAAGGTGTTGCGTCCATAAAATGTGTGCGTCCGATTTTCACGACCTGCATATATTCTTTTGATTTTGCAGCCAGAGTATCCCGCAGTTTTTCGATTCCGGGTATCGTATTTTCCGCCAGTATTTTATAAGCGGCGATATGCATCGCTGTTGGAAAAGTATCGTTGGATGATTGCGATTTGTTGACATCATCGTTGGGATGCAGAAACTTTTCTTTATCGCTTAATGAACCGCCGTGTAGCACATGACCCCGGTAAGCCACTACTTCGTTTACATTCATATTACTCTGTGTACCACTGCCAGTTTGCCAAACGACCAGCGGAAAATAAGCGTCCAGACTGCCTTCCAGGATTTCATCACAAACTTTACCAATCAGGTCTGTTTTTTCAGACGACAATATGCCTGCATCCAGGTTTGTCAATGCAGCTGCCTTCTTCAGGTAAGCAAATGCACGTATAATCTCTTTAGGCATACGATTGATATCCTGCGCGATTTTGAAATTATCAATACTTCGCTGGGTCTGTGCTCCATAGTAAGCATCAGCAGGTACATTTACTTCGCCCATCGTGTCTTTTTCGATCCGGAACTTCATATTTTTTACTTTCTAGGTTGCAAAATTAATCTGTTTTTGGAACACTAATTGTTATTTCAAATTCGTGGTTCAATTCCAGCAAAGGAAAATCAGAACCATACCAGCCGTCCATCTAATTCCCGACGTTATTACTTAACTGTTAATTGCGTTTAATTCTTTTTGCACAGGCAATTTTTTTTAGAACAGATTTAACTTTATATTCTTCTTCTTTTAAAAAAGGACAATATGAAAAAGCCAATATTTTTATTGATTAATGTGCTGATTTTGTCCCTGATAACTTTTGCCCAGGATCCCGGTTGGCCGAGGCAGCTGACGAATAACGGGAACGTATTGGTATTATATACTCCACAGGTGGAGGATTGGCCACAATACCAGACACTGGATTTCCGAATGGCTTTTCAGCTGACTCCCTATCAAAGTAAACTGCAAGTAGGCGTTGTGTATCTTACTGCGACGACTGTTGTTGACACCTACAGCCATATGGTGAAGATCTATAATCTGAACGTTACGAATGTGCATTTTCCTTCTCTGGATCCCGCTACCGCCGAAGGATTTGGACAGACCATACGGACTTTTTTGAGCACTACTCAAACTTTTAATATTTCGATGGAAAGAATTGTGGCATGTACTCCGAAAAAACAGGCCACACAAACCACGGAAGTGAAAAATGATCCACCCACAATTTACGTGAGCAATTCACCCGCTATTTTACTCCAACTCGAAGGCCAGCCTGCTCTGGCGGATGCCGCTAAGAATGACATACAATATGTGTTCAATGCCAACTGGCCTTTATTTTTTGACAAGGGAACATCCAAATACTATTTGTTTGACGATCATGAATGGCAGGCGGCAACGCAGTTATACGGCCCCTGGACTTTCACATCAAAACTCCCTTCCACTCTAAAGAGCCTGGCCAACGACGACCATTGGAAAACTTTATTAAAGAATGCCATTCCAGCGCCAACATCAGTAAGCCGTAGTATCCCCAGAATTTTTTATACCGAAATTCCGGCAGAAATCATTTTGTTTAATGGCGCCCCCGTTTTCAGTCCGGTGGTTGGAACACAACTTACTTATGCCACCAATACGAACAGCAATGTTTTTTATTCAAATGCTGACAATTTATATTATTATCTGGCGGCCGGGAGATGGTTTAGTGCTCCCGGACTGAATGGGCCCTGGACTTTTGCTACTCCGAATCTACCGGCAGATTTTGCAAATATTCCTGAGAATAATCCCGCTTCCCGTGTACTCTGTGCCGTTCCGGGAACAGATGCAGCGGCCGATGCAGTAATGATCGCCCAGATTCCCACGAAGATTAACGTGGATCCCAATGCTGCTCCGCCCGTTACGATAACTTACTCCGGAACTCCGAAGTTTGTAGTTATTCAGGGAACCACACTCTCTTATGCGGAGAACACGACAGAAAAAATCATCATGATCAGCGAGAACCAGTATTATGCGTGTGTCTCCGGTTTATGGTATGTGGGAAGCACTGCGCTGGGGCCCTGGACGCTTGCCACATCGGTTCCCCAGGTTATTTATACCATTCCCTCCAGCTCGCCGGTATTTAATGTAACTTATGTGACGCAGACGGTTACTGCAAGTGGCACGGTTGAAGCCAGCTACACGGCCGGTTACATGGGTGCATTTATTGTAGGCGTTGGAGTTGGGGCGATCATTGCCTCAGGTACCGGCTGGTACTATCCTCCTTATATGTATTACCCGCTGGTCGGATTCCCGGTCTGTTATGCCGGAGCGATGACCTATGGAGCCTACGCATATCACCCATATGGATATTATGGAGCGGTTGGTTACCATTCATCTTACAACCCCTATACCGGTACCTATGCCCGGAGTGCTACTGCATATGGTCCCTATGGTTCCGCAACTGCCGGAAGAGCATATAACCCGTATACCGGAACGATGGCCCGGGGCGGATCGGTATCGACCCCATATGGAACGCGCAGCGCAGCACAGGCTTACAACCCCTACACCGGGGCTTCAGGTGCTACCCGGCAGGGTTCGGGGGCATATGGACAGGCCGGAACATCGGTTTATCAGAATGGTCATGGTACCGCTACTCAAACTGCCCATGCAACCAATAACTACGGTCAAACTGTGGCAGGAGAAAGAAACACGAACGGCGGTAAAGCCGTTGCAGCCAGTGGTCCGAACGGCAGCGGAAGCGTTGCCAAGGCGGCTAATGGTGATATGTATGCGTCGAAGGATGGTAATGTGTATAAAAACACAGGTGACGGTTGGAATAAATATAATGGCAATGGATCCTGGTCTTCCACTTCCAGGCCCCAGGGCCAACAGGCTTCAGCTTCTTCAAAATTTGGAGGTGGTTCAGTACCTTCCTCTGAGATGCAGGGTGCCGCGCAGGATCGTTCCAGGGGTAATACCAGTTCTGGAGGTTGGGGAGGAGGCGGTTTTGGAGGTGGGGGCGGTCGTTTTGGTGGCGGAGGTGGATGGGGCGGTGGCGGAGGATGGGGCGGTGGCGGCGGTTTTGGCGGCCGCGGAGGAGGTGGTTTTGGTGGTGGTTTCGGAGGCAGAAGATAAATTATTCACCCTTGGAAGCATTTCCAGGCAAACGTTTTCTGATCACAGTCATTTGACCCCGGTGATTGGCTTCATGTTCGCAAACATGAAACCATATACAGAAATTATTTGTTGGCAGGTCGTCAAAACCTTCAGGGGTTACTTTTGAAAACCATTTATCATCCCTTTTTTTAAGTTCCTTAAATGTCGTTTCACGCACTTCTGTCATTAGAGATATATAATAATTCAGGTCATGACCTTTAATTTGTTTTCTTCCTTCATCGCCTAGTTCCATTGCTACGCCCCATTTCTTTTTATTTTCCGGACTGAAGTCTTGCAGATTATTAAAAGTCAGGTCCTGGTAAGATACATCCGTCGCAGCTAAATGCATAAGCAGGGCTCCTATTGAATTGGATTTTGAATCAACCAGGTAATCCAGTTCTGGCTGGGTCAGACCAGCTGTCGCTCGAATAACGCTTTGCCTGATCCAGACCATCTGGGAAACCAGGATTCCGATCTGGAAAGAATAACCTTCCCTGGGTCCGATGATATTAATATCTTTTCCTGCATATGGATGAGCAAAATTCATTAAAGGGCTTAAGCTCAAACCTACTGTACCCGTCAGCGCCAGCGAGGCATTTTGAATAAATGTTCTTCTTTTAATATCCGGAGTCCGCTGACTCATGTAAAGCGGTTTAAATTTTTTCTTAGAACCAGCCGGATTTTTTTGAACTGCTACTCCGGCCCCCGAGACCCAATGCACCGAGCAGACTTCTTGTGATCATGCTGGCAGCGGTTCTTTCTACCTGTTTGGCCGCTCCACTGTTCAGGATCTTATCGAGAGTTGATGGCTCCGGTTTAGCTCCTGGTTTTGCAGGACCTGGCTGGTTTTTTCCTGCTGCATCCTGCAATTTCTGCGTCAGTATTTCATACGCGCTCTCACTGTCAATAACCGTATTGTATTTCGGAACCAGTTTTGAGTTGGCTGTAATTGCATCAATCTCTGCCGCAGTTAAAATGTCCATCCGGCTTCTCGGCGGAGCCATCATGCAATGCACGAGCGGGGTAGGAACCCCTTTTTCATCCAACATGGTTACCAGGGCCTCACCGATGCCGAGTTCTGTGATGAGGTCTTCCGTTTTATAAAAAGCACTTGTCGGATAATTTTCTGCAGCCTGTTTGATTGCCTTTCGGTCATTGGCGGTAAAAGCGCGCAACGCATGCTGCACCTTCAAGCCCAGTTGAGCGAGTACTCCGGAAGGGACATCGGTCGGATTTTGAGTACAAAAGAAGATACCAATCCCTTTTGACCGGATCAATTTCACAATGGTTTCAATCTGCTTCAGAAGTGCATCACTGGCTTCCTGAAAAACCAGGTGTGCTTCATCGATGAATAATACCAGCTTAGGTTTTTCCACATCCCCTTCCTCGGGACAGGAGGCATACAATTCAGCGAGCAGCTGCAGCATGAAAGTCGAGAACAATTTGGGTTTGTCCTGCAGGTCAGTAACCCGCAAAACATTCACCATGCCACGGCCGTCGTCTGCAATACGCATGAGGTCTGCCACTTCAAAACTTTTTTCCCCGAAAAATACATCTGCGCCCTGTTGCTGCAGGCCGATTACTTTTCGAAGAATCGTGCCGGTGGAGGCTGTTGCAATTTGTCCGTATGCCTGCTGGATGTCCGCCTTACCTTCATTGGAAATATATTGAAGCACTTTAATAAAATCTTTTAAATCTAAAAGTGGCAATTTGTTGTCGTCGCAGTACTTAAAAATCATTGCCACGAGTCCTTCCTGAGTATCGTTGAGTTCCAGTATTCGTGATAACAAAATCGGTCCGAACTCACTCACGGTAGCACGCAACCGAATACCTTTTTCATTACTCAGTGTCAGGAATTCAACCGGGAAAGCCTGGGGATCATATTTTATACCGATGTTTGTGCAACGTTCTTTTATTTTATCGTTTGCAGTTCCGGCGGCGCCGATCCCACTCAGGTCGCCCTTAATATCCATAACCAATACCGGCACACTGGCGTTACTCAGCACCTCACTGATCATCTGCAGGGTTTTGGTTTTTCCCGTTCCTGTTGCACCTGCGATGAGTCCATGTCGGTTCATCGTTTTCAGAGGAAGATTGATGGCCGCGCCCGGAACGGGTTTACCGCCCAGCATACCAATTCCAACTTGAACGGACTCACTTTTGAAACTGTATCCAGTTTTTACTGCGCTGAGAAAAGCAGATTGGTCAGCCATAGAAAAATTTGAAAATTTGAAAATTTGAAAATTTGAAAATTTGGAAATGAAACACTCAAATTCCAGATTCTCACATTAGTTAAACTTTTTCCGCCAATAGTTGCTGTATGAGTTTTTCTAATTCGATGATTCTTTTTTCAAACGCCGGTAGCTTGCGCGCAGCAGCCTGAGCCCGGAGTGCACTGGTATAGTCAAACGCAGGACTACCCGTCACCGCGCTATTGGGTGTTTTCAGCGATTTGGTAACCCCGCTTTGTGCATTTATACGGCTACCATCAGCAATCTGTATGTGACCAACAATTCCGACCTGACCGCCAACCATTACATTTTTTCCCAGTTTCGTACTGCCTGAAACCCCGCTTTGGGCAGCGATAACCGTATTACAACCGACTTCCACGTTGTGTGCGATCTGGATCAGATTGTCGAGTTTGGCACCGGACCTGATCAGGGTTGAGCCAATGGTGGCACGGTCGATCGTGGCATTGGATCCGATTTCAACATAATCTTCAATCACCACATTGCCCATTTGGGGAATTTTTTTGAAACTGCCATCGGCTTGCGGTGCAAAGCCGAATCCATCTGCCCCGACCACGGATCCCGCGTGGATGGTTACCTGTTTCCCAATCACGCAATGATGATATATTTTCACACCGGGATAAATGACCGTATGGTCGCCGATGATTACATCATCTCCTATATACACCTGCGGATGAATTTTCACATGGTTTCCGATCTGCACCTGATTGCCGATATAAGCAAAAGCGCCTATGAATACCTGGTCCCCGAGTTTCGCCGATTTGGAAATATATACCGGATCCTGCACTCCGGTAAGCTGTTGGTTCATCATTTCCTGATATTTGGAGAGCAGGGCAGCAAAAGCGAGGTAAGCGTCGGGTACACGAAGCAGAGTGGCTTTAATTTTTTCTTTTAACAGCTGGCTTTCATTAATAATGATGATCGACGCACCGGTAGTGTATAAAAATTCTTCATACTTCGGATTTGCAAGAAAAGCCAACTGTCCGGCTTTTGCTTCTTCGATTTTTCCGAAATTATTTACAAGCACTTCCGGATCACCTTCGAGTTTTCCATTGATCAGCGCAGCGATCTGGGCGGCAGAAAATTGCATAGCATTTAATTTGAATGGAATTCAGGTCGTTTCGTCATTCATCCCTCAGGTAACAAATATAGAATTTTTTAACCGCCATGGACAGGCTTCGTTGGATCAGGGCATTGTCAACCTGCGATATATCGCGTACCGAGCCGTCTTTAAATAAAATATTAATTTTTTCATCATCCGGGTTATAGGTCGTATTGGTATGCTCACCCGTGAAAACAAAATAAGATGCGTCTGATCGCGAAATTTTCAGGTAATCTGCCGCAAGCTGTAGCAATTTTTCCACCCGGCCGGATTCAAAAGGCTCAGCCTGCAGTCTTGCCTTCAGCAAGCGCCGGTTAATCAGGCCCCTGCTGAGTCCTGATAAGACCGGATCGGAGTTTTTGGTCCAGTTTTTCAATGCACTTAATACATCGTTGTCGTCTATTTCGCAGAAAGTCTCCAGACATTCCGGTGGATCCTGCGGATTTTGTGAAAGAAAAAAATCCAATGCTGCGGAACCGGAAGACAGTTTTTCCCCGCAACGGATTTTTTCCCTCGCTCGCTGGATGATTTTAACCAACATGCTTTCGGCACTTACTACCGTTTTGTGCAAGTATACCTGCCAATACATCAGCCGGCGGGCCACCAAAAATTTTTCGATGGAATAAATACCTTTTTCCTGCACCATCAATTCGCCTTCATGTACCGTGAGCATATGGATAATCCGGTCATACCCGATTACACCTTCCGAAACCCCGGTAAAAAAACTGTCCCGGTTAAGATAATCCATACGATCTACATCCAGTTGGCCTGATACGAGCTGGTGCAGGAATTTTTTCGGATACTGGTTAATAAAGATTTCAATGGCTGTCTGCAGGCCACCCCCTAATTCCGTATTCAGCCTTTTCATGATCTGAAGAGATAATGATTCGTGGTTGAGTTTTTCGATCAAGTTATTTTCAAGGGCATGTGAGAATGGACCATGTCCTGCGTCATGCAGGAGAATGGCCAGTTTGGCACTCAGTTCCTCATTTTCCGTAATATCAATTCCTTTGCCCTTTAGGGAAGCCAGGGCATTACACATGAGATGATAAGCGCCAAGGGAATGATGGAGACGGGTATGCACTGCACCCGGATAAACCAGATTGGCAAATCCCATCTGCTGAATCCGGCGCAAACGCTGGTAAAATGGATTGCGGATTACTTCCAGGATGAGCGGGTTGTCAATGGTGATAAATCCGTAAACCGGATCGTTAATAATTTTCTGCGAACCTGCACCCATTTTGATTTTGTTAAAAGAATTCAAACCCAGCTCCAAATTTAGGAATGACTGACTGATAAACTATCTTTAGAAGCACGAAATACACAAACATGGCAATAGGAACGATACTTTGGGTGGATGATGAAATTGAAAGCCTGCATTCCCACATTCTTTTTTTACAGAACAAGGGATATGAAGTGAATGCGATGACCAATGGACTGGACGCCATTGATTTTGTAAAAGAACATCCGGTGGACGTTGTGCTCCTGGATGAAACCATGCCCGGCATCAGTGGCCTGGAAACACTCGCCAAAATCAAGGAGGCTAACCAGCAGGTTCCGGTTGTACTGATAACAAAAAATGAAACGGAAAACCTCATGGATGAGGCCATTGGCCGCCAGATCACTGATTATCTCATCAAACCGGTAAATCCCAACCAGGTTTTACTCAGCCTAAAAAAAATTATCGACAACAAAAGACTTGTGGCCGAAACCACAACGACCGCTTACCAGCAGCAATTCCGTGAGCTGTTCATGGCGCTCAATAACAATCCCGATTTTACTGAATGGATGGATCTGTATAAAAAATTGGTTTATTGGGAGCTTGAAATGGAAAAAAGTAACAGTCCCGAGATGCAGGAAGTTTTCCAGACCCAGAAACAGGAAGCCAACACCGAGTTTTTTAAATTCATTTCAAAAAATTATACGAAATGGATATCCCCGAAATCGGGTGATGCACCGGTGATGAGCCATACCCTGCTAAGTAAGAAAGTTTTTCCCGGCCTCGAAAAAGGAGTGCCTTTATTTTTTGTGCTGATAGATAATCTGCGCTTCGATCAGTGGAAAGCCATACAGCCTGTTTTCGCGCAGAGCTTTCGAATCCAATCCGAAGAAACTTTTTACAGCATTCTTCCCACGGCCACCCAATATTGTCGCAATGCTATTTTTGCCGGTTTGATGCCAGCGGAAATCCAGACGTTATTTCCCGGTCAGTGGAAAAACGATGATGAAGATGGCGGCAAGAACCTGGCAGAAGAGG
>JBGPBW010000118.1:0-14508 GCA_041481385.1 Puia sp. | reverse complement strand
GGTAAAAAATACCTACGGTACGGGCTGTTTTATGCTGCTCAATATCGGCGAACAATTTGTTGAATCAAACAACAACCTGCTGACTACGGTAGCCTGGAAAATCAAGGGAAGGATTCAATATGCTTTTGAAGGAAGTATTTTTATTGCAGGTGCCGTGGTGCAATGGCTGCGCGACGGATTGGGCATTATCCGGAATTCATCGGATATAGAAACACTGGCCACACAAGTCACCGATACAGATGGTGTTTATTTTGTACCGGCATTTGCGGGACTGGGTGCACCTTACTGGAATCCGGATGCCCGCGGAACGATGGTAGGTATCACGCGTGGAACAAAAGCCGCACATATCGCCAGGGCTGCTGTTGAATCCATCGCATATCAGACTATGGATGTGTTGAAAGCCATGGAGGCTGACGCCGGCGTAGCGATAAAAGAATTACGCGTGGATGGTGGTGCGACTGCCAACAATCTGCTGATGCAATTCCAGGCAGATCTTCTTCAATGTAAAGTGATTCGTCCTGAAATCACAGAAACCACTGCGCTGGGTGCCGCTTATCTCGCTGGCCTGGCTGTCGGATTCTGGAAAGACACAGCGGAAATAACGCAATGGTGGAAAGCTGAAAAAGAATTTCTCCCAACGGCTTCCTCATCGGGCATGCAGGCGGGTATTGATTCATGGAAACGGGCAGTAGAGACAGCCAGGTTCTGGAGTAAAAAATAAACACAGATATATGACTCCTTTTCTCGCAGAATATATTGGAACTGGCGTGCTGGTACTTTTGGGCAATGGTGTTGTGGCCAATGTGGTGCTTACAGATACCAAGGGACAAAACAGCGGCTGGATCGTGATAACAACGGGCTGGGCCATGGCTGTTTACATTGGTGTTTGGATTTCAAATCCATACAGTGGATCCCATTTGAATCCGGCGGTAACGATCGGGTTGGCTGCTGCCGGAAAACTGGCATGGTCGTCTGTTCCATCTTATATCACGGCCCAAATGCTGGGTGCCATGACCGGTGCATTCGGGGTCTGGCTGGTATACCGGGATCATTTCAACCGAACCGTGAATCCGGCATTACAGCTTGCTGCATTTTCCACTGCTCCGGCGATTCGTAAGGTGTTCTCCAACCTGATTGGTGAAATCATTGGCACATTTGTTTTGATTTTCACTGTTCTGTTTTTCGTAGGAGCAGAGATCACTGATACTAAAACTAAAATAGGCCTGGGTTCTCTTGGTGCCCTGCCCGTTGCCTTTCTGGTCTGGTCCATCGGATTATCACTTGGAGGTCCTACGGGTTATGCGATCAATCCGGCCAGGGATCTGGGACCCCGGATCATGCATTTTTTTCTTCCGATAAAAAACAAGACCGGGAGTGACTGGGGTTATGCCTGGATTCCAGTTTTCGGGCCCATACTTGGAGGGCTGCTTGCAGCCGGCGTCTTTTTGGCAATCGGATGATGAGGGTTAACCCATATTTAAAGACCTTTCAAACAGACTTATTACCGTTCCGATAGTAATAATAGAATTCGCAGGTCGATCACATAACTTAATGGTACTCTTCAACAACAAAATCATTAAATATGTACAAGTCAACTGCAATCCGATTAGGATTTTTCCTAAGTATCATTTTTATGGGCTTATTGACACAGGCACAACAACCCTGGCTGCCCAGGGATCCCAGTCCTGCAGCAAATGTTTCACAAACAGTTGGTATTTCAACGATCTCGGTTAATTATTCAAGACCTGCGGTGAAAAGTAGGGTCGTATGGGGTGTGTTGGTTCCATACGGATGGGATAAGAACGGTTCCGCAATTGGTCTTGAATCTCCATGGCGGGCAGGTGCGAATGAAAATACCGTATTACATCTTTCTGACCCAGCAACCATCGAAGGCACTTTAGTTCCTGCCGGGGATTACGGATTATTTTTTGTTATCAATAAAGACAATACCGGAGAGATCATTCTCTCCAAAGATTACAAATCCTGGGGAAGTTTTTTTTATAACCCCAAGAATGATCAGATGAGGGCAAAAATCACTGTGAGGGATGTCCCTGCTTCCGTTGAAAGGTTAAATTATTCTTTTGATGTGATTGACAGGACCACAGCAGAACTCGAACTGAACTGGGAGAAAAAACAATTCCCCGTAAAGATTGTCATTGCAGTCGATGATATTGTCATGTCCAATTCAACAGAATTGTTGAACGGTCAAACGGGATTTATGTGGCAGAACGTAAATGCAGCAGCTAACTACAGTCTCGCAAATAAAGTAGGTCTCGACCAGGGTTTGAAGTGGGCCGACAGGGCCATCCAGGGTCAGGCTGCTCCGAGTATGGGACCCTATGCGACAAAAGCGGGCATTCTGGATTTGCAGGGAAACCACACAGAAGCAGAAAAAATATTGACCGACGCGATGGCAAAAGCTACTGAAGGCGACTTGAATACCTATGGGTATACGCTGATCAATAATAAACAGTACGAAAAAGCTATAGCGGCTTTTAAATTGAATACGCAAAGACATCCTGAGAGCGCGAATGTCTGGGATAGTCTTGGGGAAGCTTATGCTTTAGCTGGAGACAAACAGAACGCCATCGCAAATTTTAAAAAGTCCTTGTCGTTGAATCCGCCTGCTAATGTAAAAGCCAACTCTGAAAAATATCTGAAGCAACTGGGGGCGATGTAAGGGAAGGAAAATATTTCAGGGGAGGAAAAGGAAAGATCTTTTAGGAGATCTTTCCTTTTTATATTTTGGGGCGCGGGGTTATTCTATTCTGCATTGTTTTTCTTTTCTTTTTGAAATGTAATCCAGCCGCTAATGCCTTCTGATTTTAAGATGATGGTTTGGTCTGCACTTTCAAAAGTTGCATAATAACTGGTACCGGCTTCTGTTTCGATTTCAAAAAGATCACTGACCCAATATCCGGAACTGAATTGTTTCTTCAGTGATGTTAATAAGACCAGGGGCAGCTGGTTGGGGCTGATGTAACGGGTAACGGCAATTAAATCTCCGGATTGGTTGAAGTAAGCATAAAGGACGATGTCGTTCATGGTGAACTCGGCTTTCACAAAATCAGCATGGCTTTCCCATTTGATATCCCGGGCATTGCTAAACTGTTTGTTGAAAGAAATAACTACATTTTTACTGACTGAAACGGGGGCGACTGCAGCAAAGCTGAAAGCAGTAAAACTTACCAGGGCGATGCTTAAAAGCAGGATTCTCTTTTTCATTGTTTTGTTTTTTTAGTTAGATAGTTTGATTTGATTGTCGATACAAAGATAATAGAATAAGTAGTACTATGCCAAACATAGTAGTATGAATGGCATAATAATATGTATAAGCGGTGAATAAAGGTTGATGAATGTCAATTTCTGACCTGCTTATCGGTGAAAAAGGCTTGATTAAAATCATTTTATAACATTTTTCTGAACATTAGACGACAGCTTCTGAGGCTTTGTTACCTTTAACGTAAAGAATAATCCATGCGAAATACAGCACTCAATTTGCTCATAATCATATTGTTACCGCTAAATCTGCTGGCGCAGACCCCCGATACCACCTATGCCGACCGGTTGGGATATCCGAAAGGAGCCAGAGTCCTGATCCTGCACGTCGACGATGCCGGCATGAGCTATGGGTCCAACCTGGGAGCCGAAAAAGCGCTCACCGAAGGAGCTTCAACATCGGTTAGTGTGATGATGCCCTGCTCCTGGGTACCCGGATTTGTTCAATTTTTGAAAACCCACCCCCAGATTGATGCCGGACTGCATTTAACACTTACTTCAGAATGGGATGAATATCGCTGGGGGCCTTTATCGGGGAGAAAGGCTGTACCTGGCCTGACTGATTCTGCAGGTTACCTCTGGCATAGTGTGGAGGAAGTTGTAACACACGCGAATCCGGATGAAGTGGAAATGGAAATGACCGCCCAGTTGACAAAAGCCCGATCCATGGGTTTTGAACCCACACACCTGGACACGCATATGGGAACGGTTTACGGCACCCCGGGGTTTCTGATGCGTTATATCAATCTGGGCATCAAAAATCATATTCCTGTAATGCTTCCCGGCGGTAAAGATGTTTTGATTCGCGAACAAATGCATTTTGACGATGCCACCATTGCCCAGATTCAACAATTGGGAAAACTTCTTTGGAATGCGGGACTTCCTGTACTGGATGATCTGCACAATACCAGTTACGGTTGGGTTATTCCAGCGGATATCGCATCAGACGATCAAAAACTTGACGCGTATAAAACTGAGAAATATATTGAAACGCTTAAAACTCTTAAACCCGGCCTGACCATGATGATTATGCATTGCACGGATCCCGGTCCTTACTTTAAATATATCAGTGATAGCGGTCCGACGCGCAAGGGTGATATGCTGGCCATGATGAACCCCGCTTTTAAAAAAGCACTAAAAGATCAGGGAATCATTTTGACGACATGGAGGGAAGCGAAGCAAAGAAGAGATGCTGTTAAATAGGCTAACTATAATCGTATATCGTGTATCGTTTATCGATTATCGTTTCACGTTTAACGCTGAAAGCTTAACTCTTAACGCTGAAAGCCTAACGGCAGACGATACACGATAAATGATTAACGATAAACGTTGCAGGTAATTCTTTTAAGGCAGCCTGATAATTGCAAATCCGTTTTGCTGATTGTGTATATAGGGGATGGCAATTTCATCTGAAGAAAAATGATGAGCCTGTTGAAAATTCAACTGCCTATTCATCTTCCAAAATACCAGTCCGTCGCCGGTAGGTTGTCCCCGCCAGTTCAGGGTTGTATTGGTTGCTATGGGGTTTCGGGATCCTTCCGCATTATTATATATTATATACAGTTTGTCTTTATCAGGAACAATGAGGTAAGACAGATCCGGATTGTTGGACTCCGCCTGTTGTTCCATAATCATGGATCCACTCCAGGTACTGTCTTTTGAAATTGCCGGGAAATAAAACAGATTTAAATCGCCCCGGTTGCGGACCAGGGGAATCGGACTCAGTCCGCTGTTCACATGGTAACCGTCAGATAAGGAAGTTTTGTCAGGATGGCTTTCTCTATAGTTGGTCAGGAGGTATGCTGCTTCCGAGTTTCCGATAAACGGAGACTCGGGTTTTTCGAGTTCAAGGGGTATACCATATTCCTTTAATAATAAATACCCTCCGCCCGGCACAGCAATAAAGCGTTCATGGCTCAGGTTCCCGCCCGGGATATCCCTGAGCTGGGTATTAAAACGATAGGAAGTATCAAAATCAAACCGGCCCTCTGTTATGGAATAATTCGTGACCTGAACATTTTTCAGGGATGTTTTCAAATACCTGGATAAGAGACCAACACTCATTTCCTGTCTATCATTGTCAATACTCATGGCGATGTCTTCCATTTTATAAAATGGAGATACCTGTAATTCTTTGAACTGGTATTCACTGCCATTTGCGCAGGCATGAAAAACGCTAAAATTGCGGCTTGTCCGGGATAGAGCGGCCATGAGCCATTCTCCGTTGTTGGCCAGTTTGATCGGCAGGTCATCAAAACTTTCTCCCGGAAAACTGATTTCGTCTTCCTGCATACAGGGTTGTGCAAAAAGTGAATGGTCAATCACCCGATGATAGATCGGATTCCAGTCCGCATCAAATAAAATCGCGTGAATCGGGGTGCTGTACTCATCGGAATTCTCAAATGCGACAAAAAGAATTTTTGAATGGTCTTCAGACCTGACCAGCAGGGTGGATGACGGATCCGAATTAAATGGGAGGCTGTCCAGAATGCGGACTTGCTTTTCTCTTCGTTCGTCGTTGTAAAATCTTTTGCAAATCAGTTTGGTTTTATCGTTTGAGCCAATCAGGATCAACTGATCAAGACAATTTTTTCCGGTCATCAGCCATTGTTTGGCTGTTCCAGGAAAATATACCGACCCTTCTTCCCTGATGGGTGCGAGCCTGGCATCAAACAATACGAAACCCTGCAGTCCGGAATTTTCGGGATGGTTGCGCCGGTTGTATATTTTTTCTTTTTGCAATTTTGCCGTCCAATAAAAATTTTCCGATTTACCGATTACCTGAATCTGAATTCCGGTGCGGGCGCGAATGGATTCAGTATACAATACATGCTGGGCAACAATCTTACCAGGAAGCCAGAAAATCAGGCCAAGGCTATATGAGATTAACCTGCGCACATGAACGATTCACTTACAAGTTAGGAAATTTTTAGGACTGTAATTTTCAGAGGCCCATTTTGGCATTTACTTCACGGGAACCCTTTCTGGGAATCGTCAGGGTTTTCCAATTACTATCTGTGATCATTTTTCCTATGAAAATAATTTGTCCGATGTGGTAAGCGTAATGGGTTAACTGCCGGTTAAGTGCATCGATTACCGTATGTTTTTCGTTACGGATCATTACGGTCCTGGACAAATCTCCTTCATGCAAAACATTCAAAACCCGGAACAGGCAATCCCATCCATCATTCCAAAGGACCATAAGTTCGTCCCTGGTCAGTATTTCATTTTCGAATTCCCCGTCCCGGTCTCTCCAGGATTTTTCACCATCGCTGGTAAAAAAATCGGTGAATCGGGACAACATATTTCCCGCTATGTGTTTCACAACGATCGCGATGCTGTTTGTTTCCGGATTATACTGCCAGTACAACCTGTCGTCAGGAACCTGGGCCATCGCTTTTTCTCCCAGTGTTTTGTACTGCGTGAATTGCTTTTTGGTACTTTCGATGTAGTTGTTCCCATCCATACAGTAAAATTAAAAAATTTTACGATTGCAAAATGTTAATGGTACCCGTTCAAACATTCCCATGAATCATTCCGGACACGATACCCTTATTTTTTTTCAGATCAGCGCGTACGACTCCAACCAGGTGGAACAGGATATATGCATATATTCCCCATTGAAAAAAACTATGCAGACTGCTGGCTGTTTTATGAATGGGTTTCAAAAAATCGACATCTTCGAATGCCAGTATCAGTCCTGTAAGGCCCATGCATAAAAATAAAAAGTAAAATACCAGGTATCCGCGTTTAACCAGCACGAAATGATTACGTTCCCGAATGGCATTCTCATTTGTTGGATGAAAGTTCAGGGCAGTCCGGATACGTGTGGACAGTTTCTCTTCTTTATTCTGGCTGAGTTCGATGATAACCCGGCTCAACAATAAAAAACAAAGGCCGTAACCGATAAATTTATGGGTATCCCATAATTTATCACTGAATGCATGAGCCACGCTCCGGGCCTGGTCCCGGGAAACAGAACCGCCTTTACCTGCCACTTCATCCATGACCGTTGAAATATTATTTCTTGTTTTAAAAAGCGTAGAGCCGAGCAATACGGTGATCAGGGAAGCAGTAAATCCTAAAAAAGTTACCCAATGCCAGATCCGGATCGCCAGGGAGTTCTTTTGTTTTGCAAATAACATGGGTTCGGTTTGAACAATTGCAGACATACGATGTGTTGAAAATTGGTTCTTAATGATATTTCCTTACTACTTGTGTATTTGCAGTAAACTTATTTCATTCGCAGCTTTGCAGAGCGAAATTTGCGACAAAACCCCGAAATTCTGCTGCCTATGTCTGTTAAACAGGGTTGGCGGTTGACGGTTGACAGTTGGCGGTTGATTGCAGCAAGATAATTATGAAATTCGGTTTCCAAATTTCCAAATTTTCAAATTTTCAAATTGGCCTTAAGCCTTAAGCTTATTTGGTATATAATTTGCACCAATAGGCAGATCCAATCTCCGACTATGAAACAACTGACTCGTATATGTACGATTGTATTTTTACTTGCGCTGACTGCCTGTTCTAAAAAGGTAATTAATCAACAAGAACCCGCCAATCCGGGCGGTGATACGACAACAGGAACGACGAATTGTTCCGCGATTCCATCCGATATATTGCACATCACCATATTTCCAGCAGACAATGCTTGGAACCAGGATATTTCAGCATTACCAGCCGATCCGTACAGCAATCAGATATTAGCTCCTTATGCAGCAGCAGGAATAAAAGCAGATTTTGGAAGCGGCTTATGGGACAATGCACCGATCGGGATTCCCTTTGTAGTCGTATGCGGAAGCCAGCAAAAACTGCCGATTGTTTTCCGCGCAAATGGTAATGCCGGTAATTATGGAGATGAAAGTGATCCCGGACCGTATCCGGTTCCGCTGAATGCGCCGATTGAAGGAAACGGACAAGGCGATTCGCATGTGCTGGTTGTGGATAAAGACAATGAAATGCTTTATGAGTTATACAATGCGAGTGTAAACGGGGATCATTGGGAAGCATCTTCGGGTGCTGTGTTTAACCTGACGTCCAACCAGCAACGACCGGATGGCTGGACTTCCGCAGATGCCGCAGGACTTCCGATTTTCCCGGGTCTTGTAAAATATGATGAGGTAGCCAGTGGGGCCATTCACCATGCAATCCGCTTCACCCTTACGTCGCCCAATGTAAAACCTGCGTATATATCACCGGCCACACATAAAGTGAATAGTAGTGGCGGACAATATTCCATTCCATTTGGCGGAAAGATCCGGTTAAAAGCAAACTTTGATATCAGCGGTTTTTCCACAACTGATCAGGTCATTCTGACTGCACTTAAAAAGTACGGGTTAATTCTGGCTGACATAGGTTCCAACATGTATATCAGCGGCGCTCCCGATGAACGCTGGAACAATGATGATCTTCAGCAACTCGGCAAAGTAAAAGCTTCAGATTTTGAAGTAGTGAAAGTAAACTGAGCCAGAAAAAACCACCCGCTGTGGTGAAACAGAAATAATAATTAATAATTAAATGAGGGCTTTTTTAAACACCGAACTCGCCGTGTGTCCGCCAAAACCAAATGTATTATTCAGACTGTAATTCACTTTTCTGTGCAGCGATTTGCCAATGACAATATTCAGATTAGCCGGAATCTGTTCATCAATGGTTTCCGTATTAATGGTAGCCGGTATAATATCCTCTTTAACTGCAAGTACGCTGATAATACTTTCGATGGCTCCGGCGGCACCGAGTAAATGCCCTGTCATGGATTTGGTTGCGCTGATATGTACGGGCAGGTCGCCAAACAATTTTTCAATGCCTTTCATTTCACTGATATCGCCGATTCCGGTAGAAGTTGCATGTGCATTGATATAGTCAATGTCAGCAGGAGCCAGTCCGGCATCATGCAGTGCCCTGGATATACAAAGTTGCGCACCCAATCCGTCGGGATGCGTGCCGGTTAAATGATAAGCATCAGCGGCCATGCCACCTCCAACCATTTCGGCGTAGATTTTTGCCTTTCTTTTCACCGCGTGATCCCAGTCTTCCAGAATCAGTGCTCCGGCACCTTCAGCAATGACAAATCCATCGCGGTCCTTGTCAAAAGGCCGCGATGCCGTTTCCGGAATATCATTTCTTTTCGACAAGGCTTGTGAGGCACTGAATCCACCAACTGCAGAAGGCGTAAAAGGCGCTTCTGATCCGCCCGCGACCATGATGGTTGCCTTACCCAAACGGATCGTATCAAAAGCGTTGATGATGGCCGTATTGGAAGAGGCGCAGGCAGAAACCGTACAATAATTCGGCCCATAAAAATGGTGACGGATTGAGATGGCACCTGCAGCGATGTCCACAATCATTTTGGGAATGAAATAGGGGTTGAACCGGGGCGTGCCATCTCCGGCAAAAAACTCTTTCAGCTGTTCTTCAAAAGTGCCGATACCACCATTGCCCGAAGCCCAGATCACACCGGTATCATACAGTTCTTCACGGGTCATGATAGCAGGATTCAGCCCCGCGTCGGCGAGTGCCTGATCACTTGCGGCCATGGCATACATTGAAAAGAGATCATATTTTTTGATTTCCTTTTTTTCAAAATAATCTTCAGGATGGAATCCTTTCACCTCGCATCCAAAGCGGGTTTTGAATTTGGACACATCAAATTTGGTTATTGGTCCTGCACCGCTTTTCCCGTCAACAATATTCTGCCAGAATGTACTCACTGAATTACCCAAAGGACTGATAACGCCCAATCCTGTGACTGCGACTCTTTTCATGATTTTTTTATTTGCGGGGACGAAGATAATACGGACTATTTTAACAACCGTATTTGTCCGAAATGATAAGCCAGGTGGGCGGTCCTTGTATTTAGAACGCTCAGCTTGTTTCTTGCGGGATCTTTTTCAAAGTCTGCGTCTGTCATGGATTCATGCCGGCTGAACCAGGCATCTGCGGGCATTTTGACAAACTCATTTTTTAAACGGTCATGTACCGAAGTCCAGATTTGTCTCAACTCAGACATAGAGGGAATATGCTTTATGGTTTTATCAGCCGCCTGGATGAAAATGGGTTGCAGGTCCGGGTAATGTCTTTTTCCCAATCCCAAAATTTCCAGCAGCGCATCATGTATTGCAGCCAGGTGACCAACCAGGTAAATACCCCTGTTTTTTCCGGGTGCAACTTCCTTCATCAATTCCTCATCCGTCAGGCTGTTCACAAACTGCGTACATCGGTCTACCTGGGTCTGCCATCCATTCAAAGCGATTTTAGTTAAAATTTCTTTTTGGTCCATGTTCAAATATTTACCTGTCGGATTTTTTTATTGGGAGTATATATGTAACAGCCCTGACATGAATAAGTTCGGATACCTTTTAATTTTTATTTTTTTTCACATACACCAGTGCGGTATAAACAAGGAAGACAAAGGCCGACCAGATGAATATATATAAGACCCATTGGCCTGCCAGGATTTTTCCTTTATCGCTGAAAATATGGCTGTGGATGACGACCCAGCGGTCATAGAATTGATAATATTTTACCGGCGTGCGGAATGCACAGATCAGCACAACACCCAGAAAGTATATTAAAAGGAAAGCTTTTTTCACAAACTTAACGGGTTTAGGTTCCCAATTTAATGATTGTTTCTGACCATTGTTCAAAAAATGGTCGCCGCAGACCGCCTGTTTGTTTGTTGAGTAATGTCAAATCGGTACCTGATCAGAATCATTTATTCCTTTGTTGCCATTTCCTATTTTTAGTATATGATTTTTTGGGAAGTCGCCCCTATGGGAAGAATGAACTAAAAAAATAGTATATGGCTACCAATCAATTTTGTCAAAGTTGTTGTATGCCCCTTGACAATGATCAATTATTGGGCACAGAAAAAGATGGTTCAAAAAGCCAACTGTATTGCAAGTATTGTTACCAGAATGGTGCGTTTGTCAATCCTTCAATGAAACTTGAAGAAATGACAAGTTTCCTAAAAGTAAAAATGAGTGAAATGAAACTGAGTCCGGACATCATCAATAACACAGTCAGGAGCCTTCCGCACCTGAAAAGATGGATGACTTAGATAATATTAAACCGCACTCATTGCCTGATGATTCGTCCGTCTTCCATTTCGATGACCCGCCGTGTTCTTGCGGCAAAACTGCCGTCGTGGGTTACGATCAGTAAAGTGTGGTTGAATTCGCTGGCCAGTCTCTGAAAGATTTCAAAAACGATTTCTGAATTTTTCTTGTCCAGATTCCCTGTTGGCTCGTCTCCCATGATGATATGTGGTTCGTTGATCAGGGCGCGTGCTATGGCCACCCTTTGTTTTTCTCCGCCGGAAAGCTGATTGGGTTTTTTGTTAGCCAGTTTTCCCATATCCAACATCAGCAGTTTTTGCATGGCCCGTTCCCTTATCTCTTCTTCACTGTGCTGAGCCAGTTTCATCGCAGGCAGCATGATATTTTTGAGCACAGAAAATTCATTGAGCAGGTAGTGAAACTGAAACACAAATCCGATTTTTTCATTTCTCACCCTTGCCAGTTCCTTTTCCTTTTTCTTAACCATACTCACATTGTCGATGAGGAGATCGCCCGCATAGTCGGTATCCATGGTGGACAGAATATATAACATCGTTGATTTACCACAGCCCGATTTTCCGACCACGGAAACAAACTCGCCTTTGTGAACTGAAAAACTGATATCCGAAAGCACATTAACGGTGATCGGATCATGAAATTCCTTATAGATATGCCTCGCTTCCAATACAGTCAGGTTTTCCATATTATTTACCCCGTATTATGATCACCGGATCTATTCTGCCCGCCTTACGTGCCGGGAACAATCCAGCCAGGTAGGTGGTGACCAAAGAGAAAATGATGCCTACGAAATATAAAACCGGATTGTAGTTGATGGGAAATGTTTTTATCGTCGGAAGGGCTGCTGTGGTAAAGGGAATATTTCCGATTCCCCTGGAAATTAAAAACCCAAAGATCAGCCCCATTAAACCACCGAAAGAACCGATACTCAGTGAAATGGTTAAAAAAATACGTTTTACATCAGAACCGGAAAAACCAGTTGCTTTTAGTATTGCAATGGAATCCATTTTTTCATAAATCATCATGTTCAGAATATTATAGATGCCAAATCCTGCGACGATGAGCAGGGTGACACCCACGGCATAAGAAATGGTCAGTCGGATTGAACTGCCGGTCTCAAATTGAGCGTTGGCCGTTTGAATGCTTTCGGCATCCGTTTCGAAAAGACGTGCATATTCCCTCGACATAACAGGAGCCTGTTTTATATCTTTTATTTTTATTGCGATATCTGTAACGTAATTATTTGCCTTGCCCAGTATTTTTTGGGTTGTGTTTATGGATGCATAACTCTGCACCCGGTCATAATCATTGATGCCGGACTGATAAAGGCCGACGACCTTTAACGTATACCGGTCGCCCTGGGCAGTCGTTATGGTCACCATATCGCCAACATGAACCTGCAGTCTTTTGGCCAGGGCGATACCCAGGATTATGCTATTGGGAATATTTTGCAGGTCTTCCGCCTTGCCTTCCACGATGTATTGCGAAAATTCAAAAAGACGGGTTTCTTCCTGAACATCCGCGCCATTTATGATGCCATTAATGTCTACCGTGCCATTGTTAAAAAATACCTGGGCAACAATTCGGGGTACGAACCCCCGGATCCTGGGGTCCTTTCTCAGCGCCTGCATAATAAAGCCGTTATTATAAATTTCCAGTCTGGAGTCGGCTGATTTTATGGAACTGATAAAATTGTAATCTCCGGAGTATAAATTGGAAACATCCACGGGTTGTTTCTCATTGGGTTTGATTTCCTTAAATAAACGAATATGAGGTGTCCGGTTTAGGATAAGTCCGTCAAGCATTTTATTTAAACCCGTCATAAAGCTCAACAGGGCCACAAACATGGCGATACCAAAAGTTACACCAATGGCCGCCACCAGCGTTTGTTTCCATCTCGCCAGCAAAAGGGATTTGGCAATACTGAATGTGAGCCTGAATTTCATTCTTTCGGTTTATATATAATTTCCTGGTCAGTCAAACCCTGAACGATTTCAACACGCTGGTAATCCTTAATGCCTGTTTTTACTGCCCGCTTCTCTGTTTTATTGACGATTACAAATGAATCATTGACGAGGTAATTCCGGGGAATGGTAATCGCGTTTTCTTTTGTTTGGATCACGATATTGGCTTCAACGGTCAGATTGGGATATAACAGAGGAGGTTGTTTCGTAAACACTGCTTCCACGAGGAAGGTTTTGGTTCGCTCGTTCATCATGGGATCGATTTTTGAAACGCGGGCCTCAAAAACCTGATTTCGGTAACTATCCATCGTGATCAATATTTCCTGCCCCAGTTTTACTTTTACAATATCATATTCGTCAACTTCCAGTTCGAGATAAAAAGCAGAACTATCTCCGATAACTGCCAGCGCGGTTTGCGGGGAAATCATTTCCCCTCTTTTCGGATATATAAAATATACCCGACCGGTGACTTCACTTTTTATCGTATAATCATTTTCTCTTGACCTGCTGATGGCCAGGTTGTTTTTTGATTGCCTGTCGTTCAGTTCAAGCTGTTTCCTGAGGTCGTTGTACTTGATCTGAGCAGATTTCAGGGATATTTTTGAGCCCTGGGCAGTCAGTTCCTTCTGTTCCAGTTCCAGTTTCGACCCGATGCCCTGATTCCACAGATTTTCCTGTCTTTTGGCAAGCAGGGAATCATTCAGGTATTTACTCGCGGCCAGATCGATATTATTTTTAAGGTCGGTTAGTTTTTCTTCATTGGTCTCCAGATCCGCGAAGCGGGCGGAGAGGTCCGAATTTTCCCGGTTGAGCCTGGAAGGTTGGTCGGCCAGCAGCATGATGGCCGTGCCCTTTTTTACCCGGTCATTTTCAGTTACATAAATTTTATCAACGATGCCGCTAACTGTGGAATATACCTGGTATTGATTCCTGGTCTTGACAAAACCAGCTGCATAAACAGACGCGGTGATTTTTCCGGTCTGTGGATTCGTCTTTTCCAGTTTGGTCGTGCATGAGCCAATCAGCAAGAGAAACAATATGGAGGTCATTTGGTTTTTCATACATGTTTTTTCCGTCATATCAGGGGCTATAAATAATCCGGATGATTATCTCCTAAAGATCAATAATCTCAGGAACACACTGAAAAATTTTATTATTACGGCCAGCATTCCTGTTTGCGAATGCGTAGG
>JBGPBW010000117.1:0-14617 GCA_041481385.1 Puia sp. | reverse complement strand
TCTTTATATTTTGATTTGGCTTTATCAATCAGATTCACTTTAGCCAAAAATTCCGAAGGCTTAATATCCCTGTTGTATAAACCACCGAATAACATCAGCAATTCGGTTAAATTCAAGTTTGGATAATAACCAGATGTTTGCAACTGAACACCAATTCTTTTTTTTATTTCGTTGGGATTCTTATCCAGGTCAATTCCATCTACCAGTACCTTTCCCGAAGTTTTTTCCCGGAGTGTTTCAATAATTTCCAGGGTAGTAGACTTACCGGCTCCATTAGGACCCAGTAACCCAAATATTTCACCTTCGTAAACATCGAAACTGATTTGTTTGACTGCTTCAAATTCACCATATTTTTTTGAAAGGTTCTGAACGGAGATGATAACCAGTTTTTCCATGGAAGGCAAGTTACGTTTTGCTGATTAAAACACAGCGTCCGCTTATCCTTACCTGGAAAAAATCTCTGTAAAATAAATATCTCCTTTTTTATCACGGGCGAAGCCAATACCAGTAAGGGTAAAATTCCCTTCTATGTTTTTTTTGTGGCCGGGACTATTCAGCCAACCATCTACGACTTCGCGGGCCGTCATGGTACCGGAAGCTACATTTTCTCCGATTGCGTTACTGCCCAGCTTTTTCTGAATCGTTTTAGCCCGGGTACTGAAGCCATCGTGACCGAATTTCACTTTTCCACCTGCCATATCCCGACTGTGTTTTAAAGCAAGGCTGGATTCCAGGGCGTTCATCTGCAAAGGCACCAAACCATGATCCTTGCGATCGTCATTTACGTATTGCAGGATCTCAGTTTCCATGGCAGCCACATAATCTGCACATACGTCAGGATGAGGTTCGACAAATAAAATCAGCCAAAAACGAAAAGCAAACAGAAACAATATCATATGTTTTCTTTAGTTCGAATAATATACTGCGGATTTTTGGTCCTATAGAGTACTTTACGTTTTTTTAACATAGTTTATTGCATCGTTATCCACATTATCTTTACCAATTTGTTAAAACCTACTGAATGAAAGTTTTCAAGTTCGGCGGAGCCAGTGTCGATTCTGTTTCAAGAATCCGAAACCTGCCGGTTATATTGAAAAAATATAGTCCTGAAAAACTCCTGATTGTTGTTTCTGCGATGGGAAAGACGACCAATGCTCTTGAAAAAGTTGCAGAAGCTTTTTATGCACATGACATAGAAAAATCACTGGAACTTTTCCGGAACATTAAACAATTACACCTGGACATCGCTGATGCCCTGGAAATAACACATGACAAGTTATTTCAACGACGCATGAACGATTTTTTTACAGAAGTCGAATGGCTTCTGAATGACAAGCCCGATCGCCCTTTTGATTATTACTACGACCAGATCGTATGCATCGGCGAGCTTCTGTCTACTTCGATCGTCAGCAATTATCTGAATAACACCGGAACCGCCAATAAATGGGTGGACGTACGGGATATTTTTGCCACAGACGATCAATTCCGTGCGGCTGCCATAAACTGGGAAAAGACTCTTGAACGGATTGGGAAGCAGATCCTTCCCCTGTTTACTGAAAATAATATTGTACTAACACAGGGTTTTATCGGTTCAACTGACGCCAATGAAAGCACCACACTGGGCAGGGAAGGCAGTGATTATTCAGCCGCTATTTTTGCCTTTGCCATGAAAGCTGAAAGCCTGACCATCTGGAAAGACGTGGAAGGAGTTATGAATGCGGATCCCAAGGCATTTCCTGATGCCCGGCTCATCAGTGAACTGGGTTATGACGAAGTGATTGAAATGTCATTTTATGGAGCCCAGGTGATTCATCCCAAGACTATCAAACCCCTGCAGAATAAAAATATACCCCTTTTTGTAAAATGTTTTCTGGATCCCGGATTGGGGGGTACGGTCATTCATTCAAAACACATTGATAACCTGCCGCCGGTCATTGTGGTCAAACAAGATCAGGTATTGATTCACCTGCGTTCCAAGAATTATTCTTTTGTGGGGGAGGAAGGAGCTGCCATATTATTTAAAATTTTGTCACAACTGCATATTCAAGCCAATCTGTTACAAACAGGCGCCGTTATCCTGCAGGTATGTGTTGATCATATCCCGGAAAAAATCGACCGATTGGTCAGGGAGGCCTCTCTGGTTTTTGATGTAGAAGTGGAAAAAGATCTGACCCTTTTGACAATTAGACATTATCAAAAGGATTTACTGGATAAAATGATAACAGGAAGAAAAATAGTTTTACAACAGTGGTCGCCGGAAACAGTACAAACACTGATGTACTGACAGATCCTGATTCGTAAATGAATACTTATCATGGAGCTTCCACCATAATAGTTTGTTTCAGTTTAATGGGTACTGTTTTTCCCTGACGTAATGCAGGACTCCACAGAGGCATATCGGTAAATGCCTTTTCGATTTTAAGGTTCATTTTGTCGTTTCCGCCGCTGATGGCGTTTGCATAAATGGTTTTACCATTTTCATCTATGATGTATTCCATCAGCACAAATGCTTTACGCTGGCCGGGTTCAAGTTCCCTGATCATATCGGCACTCAGCTTGTCAATGAATATTTTAAAAGCAGGGTTTCCGCCGGGATATAATGGTAATTTATCAACACTGATGGCAAGTTCGTCCTCTGGTATGGGCTGCTCCGGGTGATACAATTTGTTTATTATTCTCGTTTCAATTTTTGCAGACGAAACTGCAGGCATCGCCATTTCTTCCAACACGTACTCACCTTTTGCGTTTACAACAACAGGAGGAACCTGGTGGTTTTTTTCAAAATAATAAAACGCATTCTGCATGCTTTTCTCAAAGGGTACGAATTCATCAAAACTCGTCAGAAATTTATTCAGGTAAGCAACGCTTCTGGGGTTAGTGAAATTAACCGGGAAAATATGCACCGGTATAAAATCCTGGCCCATATCCTTTGCATGCGCAGCTAATGCATAGAGCTCTTCAATCTGTCCATCCGTAATCGGTATGCAACCGGTAGTTACGCAACTTCCATGAATATAAATATCACCGCCAGGTTGGGACAGATCACAAAGCATTTTATCAGACGCATTCGGATAATTCAAACCCAGTGATAAATGATACAGGCTACGCGGATTAAACTCGTTGATATAGTAAAAACCTTCCGGAACCTGGTAATCACCTGCCATCCGTTTAGGTCCCAGAGACCCTGCAAGAGCGCAAATTTTATAAGTTTTAAAAAGTTTGTACTTGTCTGCAGGTTTATTTTTTACCCACACTTCCAATTCACTGTCGTACTTAAATGAACGGATGTACACAAACCGTGCTGGCCATACAAGTTGTTTTGCCAGAAACTGCTTTTGTAGCGTATCATCTTCACGAGTCATCATTTCACTGATTTTGGGGAAAGACTTTTGATAGTCCAGAAAGTGAACACTATACGCAGAAGTCTGTGCACAAACAGGTGAAACGTAAAAATTTAAGCAACCGAGGGATATTGCCAGATAGAGAAACCGGATTTTCTTCATGCAGTAAGAAATAATTTGCATTGGGACGGATAAAGTTACTTATTAAAAACAAAAATCCGGCCATATTATTATGTTCGGGGGCCGAATAACGATTGAAAACCAGATTGTTTTATCTTCATGCCATAATTGGAAAAATGCTCAAAATCGGAATTTTAGGTGGGGGACAGCTTGGGAGGATGCTTTTACAGGCTGCGGCTAACTATCCGGTAGTGACCCATGTGCTTGAGAATGATACCGAATGCCCTGCAGCCCATCTTTGTCATGTTTTTACGTGCGGAGACATCCGGAATTTTGATGATGTGTACCATTTTGGGAAGCAACTTGATGGAATAACCATCGAAATCGAATCTGTCAATGTGGATGCTCTGGAAAAACTTGAAGCTGAGGGAGTGAAGATCTATCCCAGACCTTCCGCACTGCGTATTATCCGGGATAAGATCCGGCAAAAACAATTTTATAAAGAAAATGAAATTCCGAGTTCTGTGTTTCGGATAACGGAGCATAAGGATGATCTGAAAAAGTTTTTTGATTTCCTTCCGGCAGTTCACAAACTTTCTTCCGGAGGTTATGACGGTCGGGGGGTTCAGATGCTCACAGGTAGTCAGGATCTGCAGCTGGCCTTCGATCAACCAAGCATTCTTGAGAAAAAAATAGACATTCATAAAGAGATTTCCCAAATCGTAGCCATCAATGCAGCTGGGCAAACAGCATTTTTTCCGCCGGTGGAAATGATTTTCAATCCTGTTTTGAACCAGCTGGATTATCAACTGAGTCCCGCAGAAATTCCTCAGCAAAGCACCTGGCGTGTCGAAGCCATCGCATTGAAAGTCGTACGGGATCTGAAATCACCAGGCATTTTTGCCGTAGAACTTTTCATTGATAAAAATGGTGACATACTGGTAAATGAAACAGCTCCGCGTGTACACAATAGCGGTCATCATACCATTGAAGCGAATTTCTGTTCCCAGTTTGATATGCTCTGGAGGATCATGCTGGATTATCCACTGGGTAATCCCAAGCATATTGTTCACGCAGCCATGGTGAACCTGATAGGAGCACCCGGATTTTCCGGAGAAGCACACTATGAGGGAATTGATGATATCCTGAAAATGGAAAACGTCTTCCTTCATCTCTATGGAAAAAAGGAAACGAGACCCGGAAGAAAAATGGGGCATGCAACAATTCTGAGCCCTGAAAAAAGCGACCTCGTATTCAAAGCAAAAGCCATCAAACAAAAATTACGTATTATCTCTCATCAACCTCAAACAATCGTATGAATCAGGTGGCCATTATTATGGGCAGCGACAGTGATCTCCCGGTCATGCAGCCCGCCGCAGAATTGCTTAAATCCTTTGGCATTTCATTCGAACTGACCATTGTATCAGCCCACCGCACACCACAGCGCCTGGTTAGCTACGCAACAAAGGCCAGAGAAAGGGGATTCAAAGTGATTATTGCGGGAGCGGGTGGTGCGGCCCACCTGCCTGGCATGGTTGCTTCACTAACAACTCTTCCCGTTATTGGCGTTCCCATTAAATCAGCCAATTCGCTTGACGGATGGGATTCTATTTTATCAATACTCCAAATGCCCAACGGCATTCCTGTTGCAACAGTGGCGCTCAATGCTTCCAAAAATGCAGGTATCCTGGCGGCGACCATTATTGGGGCATTTGATGAAAAAATTTCGGAAAAAATCCTGACTTATAAAAAAACGCTTGCATCCGAAGTCACAGAAAAAATCGCCAAATTAAAAAAAGATGGCTGGCAAAATAACTTCGACTGAGTCATATCTTATTCAACTATGGAAAATAGTATTTATAAACGCAGGGAATTTTTGGAGAATATGGTGAAAGCCGGTACGTTAGGTATAGTAGGAATCCCTAAACTGCAATCTTTTATTTTGGCAGAAAACCTTACGGTAAATCAGATCATTGAAAAAATCCTGTCCGAATTACCCGGTGCTCGTCAAAACGAAACTGTGGATACCCTAAAAAGCGGATCCGGGGATCAGGTGGTAACCGGCATTGTCACGACTATGTTTGCTACAGTACAGGTGATCCGCGAAGCCATAAAAATAAAGGCCAATTTTATAATTGCCCATGAGCCCACTTATTACAACCACCTGGATGATACCCGATGGGTTGAAAATAACATTGTAGTAACTGAAAAAAAGGAATTACTCGAAAAAAACAGGATTACTGTTTGGCGCTTTCACGATTACTGGCATAGAATGAAACCGGACGGTATTAAGCAGGGACTACTGTTAAAAGCAGGCTGGTCTGTATATAACCCAAATGCCGACGACAACTTCCGGATCCCCGCTCAAAAAATGGAAAATATTATAAACCACCTGAAAGAAAAACTTCATGTCCCGCATGTCCGTTATATCGGCGACAAAACGGCGACCTGTAGCAACATTTGTTTAATACCAGGTGCCGGGGGAGGTAAATTACAACTAAGCTCAGCGATTGCGGGCAACGCAGATTTAATCATTGTTGGTGAATCCAGTGAGTGGGAAACCCCGGAATACGTTCGCGACGCAAGGGCTTTCGGTTTTTCTATTTCCATGATAATACTCGGTCACGCATTCAGTGAAGATCCCGGCATGGATTACCTGGCAGCATGGTTACAGCCAAAAATTCCGGCGATACCCGTGAAACATATTACATCCGGAGAACCGTTCAACTGGGCATAGCAGCCGGATCAATCGACTTCTTCCAACAAGGTAAATACCTGTTCCAGCGCAGGCGAATTAGAAAGGAGAAGATCAAAATAGCTTTTCCCGTAAAAAGCATACCAGGGAATAAAATTTTCGATGCGCTCCTGCAGGCTGTTCAGAGGAAACAGAGCATCCCTGATTTCATAAATACGACGGCGTACTTCCTCATGATTCTTTTTCTCTGCCCGAAGAATCTTTTTTTCCAATTCTTCAAGTTTTTGTAAAGCCTGCGCCTCCAGTTTCTCCACATGCTGCTCAAGTGTCTTATCAACTTCTCCGGAAATATTTTTCACGGTATTGTAAAATTCCCTTAATTCCGTGAATTGTTGTTCCAGACTCAACTGACGATCAGAATGGCTGCGGATATAGTCCTCCATCAACTCTTCCGCCGGTTTGAATATTGTTTCTGAACCGAGTCCAATTTTCTCCATCTTCAAACGCAGGTTTTTTTTAATCAGCAAAAAAGAGTTGCGCAAAACCAATACAGGATAAGGGACACGGTAATGACGAAAAAGCGGCTTGAGTTCAAGCCAGTAAGCCGTTTCCCCTCCGCCTCCAACAAATACGATATCGGGAAGAATGGAGCACTGGTAAAGTCCCCTGAGTATCACATTGGGGCTGAAACGTTCAGGGAAATTGGCCAGCTCCTTTTCCATAGCCTCAGGCGAGAAATAAATACCCGTATTGTGCACAAAAAAACGCCCGTCTTTCCAGTCTATTCGCTCGCGAATATTGTCCTTGAGATAAAACAAGTTGATCTCCCTGGGATTGGCCTGAACCGGGTACTGACCAGACAAATGGCGAACGTTTTCCTCTGTCACTCGGAATGGAATATGATTGGTCAGATCATCCCTGAAAACGCCGCGCAAAACTGACTTAAAGAAGCGGTTATCAGGAATAAGTACAATTAATCCGTAACCTCCGAATAAATGGTGAAGTAGTTTAAAGGTTGCTTGCTGAATATTTTCTGTATTGAGGTAACAGTCATTCAGTAACTCTATGAGTTCCGGACCAAAAGGCTCACCGGAAAACTCTCCCTCTATGCGTTTAACGATTTTATCCAGGCCATCTGTTTTCATTCTGCCCACGGCACCGGTCTGACCTGTATCCCAGTTCAGTTTTTCGTTATCGAGATAAATATGACCCAGTTCATCCAGGTCCGCGTCTTCGCATCCCATATAAAATACCGGAACGAAATTCCGGTCGGGATATGCCGTTTTCAAGGATGACGAGATTTTTATGACATGCAGGATCTTATAAATAAAATACAGATTACCCGTAAATATGGCAGGCTGATGTGCGGTAGTAATTGTAAAAGTGTTGTCGGTTGCAAGATCATGCAGGTTTTTGTGAACAGCATCCGGCATAGACATTCCGTTATACTGTTCTTTAAGCGTTTTTACAAGCAGCATGCGGTCGGTTGGAAATTTCTCCCGGTCTTGTATAGCCGCGTCCAGGCCTTCGGGGGTTACCGGATGGTCATAAAAATTTTTCAGGAATTCGTTTCCATTCAGATAATCTGTTATAACCCTGGAAAAATATCCTGTTTGCTGATAAGGAATTGATTTACTGGTGAAGTTCATAGATGAATTAACGGAATTAAGCTGCGGTTATCAGGTGAATACCTAACAGTAAACCACTAATTTTGTTCAGTCCCTCTTACTGGCGACACAACTTCCCCCTCCAGGTCAAAATCCTGTGCTTTTGTCATTTTCACAGACACGAAACTACCAATTTTCAGGGGGGCGGGTGATTGAATAATTACCTCATTGTCCACTTCTACAGAGTCAAATTCAGTCCTTCCCAACCAACGGCCTGATTCTTTCCGGTCCACAATAGTTTTGAAGACCTTTCCTATTTTCTCCTGATTTTTTTCAAATGAGATTTCCTGTTGCAGTTCCATGATTTCCTGTGCGCGTGATTCTTTTACTTCGGCTGGCAGGTCATCATGAAGTACAAAAGCAGAAGTGCCTTCTTCGTGCGAGTAGGTAAATATACCCACCCGGTCAAATCTATGTTCAGTCAGGAAATCCTTAAGTTCGTCCACATCCGATTCCTGCTCGCCCGGAAAGCCAGCAATAAGGGTTGTTCGCAGGCAAATGCCCGGTAGTTTATCCCGGATGGCATAAATCAGTTCATTCATTTCTGCTCTTGTGATCTGGCGTTTCATGGCTTTCAACATGGCATCGCTGGCATGTTGTAATGGCATATCAAGGTAATTGCAGATATTTTCACGGTCACGCATGGTGTCCAGGATATCCAGTGGAAATTTACTCGGGTACGCGTAATGCAGTCTGATCCACTCCAAACCTTCCACATCCGCCAGTCGATTCAGCAGATCTGGCAGCATTCTCTTCTTATAAAGATCCAGTCCATAATAAGTTAGTTCCTGCGCGATCAGCATAACCTCTTTTACACCGGCACGTACGAGATTCCGTGCTTCCAGTACAAGATCTTCAATGGGTCTGCTGATATGAATGCCCCGCATCAGCGGTATAGCACAAAAGGAACAGGTCCTGTTGCAGCCTTCAGAAATCTTCAGATAGGCATAATGCTGGGGTGTAGCCAATAACCTTTCGCCGATCAATTCGGATTTATAATCAGCATTCAGTTTTTTAAGCAATAATGGCATTTCCATGGTGCCGAACCAGGCATCCACTTCAGGAATTTCTTTCTCCAAGTCTTCCCGGTACCGCTGACTCAGGCAACCCGTTACAAATACCTTGTCCAGGCCGCCCTCCCTTTTCTGAGCGACCTGCTCAAGTATCATATTCACAGACTCCTCGCGGGCCTTATCTATAAAACCACAGGTATTGACAACGACAATATTGGATCCCCCTCTTGCCGATTCATGGGCTACATCAATCCCATTGGCACGCAACTGTCCGCTGAGCACTTCACTGTCCACCATATTCTTACTGCACCCAAGGGTAATAATATTTACTTTATCCCTCCCGATTGATTTCGTTTTCATGCGGTGCAAAATTAAGGCATTAAGGTGAAAGGAAATATATGGCATCATCAGCCATTGCCTGATGCTTAAAGGCTAATGCTTAAATTACTATCTTCGAAATCCATGAATAAAACGGCGACGTCAACAGGCTTATTCCAGAAGTTTTTTAATAGTGAAAAAGCAGGCGGATTTGTCCTTATCTGTTGCACCGCCATTTCGCTGGTTTTAGCCAATTCTTCCGTGGGTTCCATATTTACCCATTTCTGGCATCAGCCCGCCACCTTAAAATTTGTAAATATCATAATTCCTTTTAACGTCGAAGAGTGGATTAATGATGGACTGATGAGCTTATTTTTTCTATTGGTTGGTTTGGAAATTGAGAGAGAATTATATATCGGTGAATTATCGACAATCCGGAACGCAGCCCTTCCCATACTGGCAGCGGTTGGAGGCATGGTTGTACCGGCACTCATACATTTTGTATTCAACCACGGAACACCTGAAAAGGCGGGTATCGGTATTCCCATGGCTACTGATATCGCTTTTTCGCTTGGCATTTTATCACTGATCGGAAAACGTATACCGCTTTCTCTGAAAATTTTTCTGACCGCACTTGCCATTATAGACGACCTCGGCGCTGTAATTATCATCGCCATATTTTATACAAAGAGTTTTTCTTTTATGTATCTCGGACTGGCCGTTAGTCTGTTCGTGATTCTGGTGTTACTCAATCGCCTAAACGTTTTTTCTCTTTGGGTTTACCTGCTTGCCGGTATTCTGCTCTGGTACTTTCTTTATCGGTCAGGAGTACATCCAACACTTAGCGGCGTTTTACTGGCATTTGCGATTCCTTTTCGTAAAAATATGGAACACCAGCCGTCCTCCATTTTACAACATTCCTTACATAAGCCGGTGAACTTTATGATTATTCCCCTCTTTGCACTGGCAAATACGGCCATACATCTACCGGCAACGTGGAAAAATGAAATACTGAGTTCAAACAGTTTGGGCATTTCGATGGGTCTCCTGCTGGGGAAACCACTGGGTATAACACTATTTAGTTTGATGGGAATCGCCCTGGGTATAGCCCGTATGCCGGCGGGCATGAACACAAACAGACTTATCGGAATGGGGCTTCTGGCAGGTATCGGATTTACAATGTCAATATTTATCAGCAATCTGGCATTCTCCCATAATCCGGAATTGATTCAAAGTTCAAAGATCGCCGTGCTGATTGCGTCTGTCCTGGCTGCCATCCTCGGATGGCTCGTTCTTAAAAAAGATATTCGAAAATCTGAGATCAAAGGAGCTGTTCTTTAAAAAGACTATCTACAAATTCATGGCTGTCAAACAGTAGTAAGTCCCCGATCTTTTCCCCGACGCCAATATATTTCACGGGAATCTTAAACTGGCTGGCAATGGCCAGCACGACACCTCCTTTGGCAGTTCCGTCGAGTTTGGTGATGGCCAGCGATGTAACGTCGGTTGCAGCGGTAAAATGTCTGGCTTGTTCCAGCGCATTCTGGCCAGTGCTGCCGTCCAGTACCAACAGAACTTCATGTGGCGCATCGGGCAACAACTTTTTCAAAACCCTTTTAATTTTGCTGAGTTCCTCCATTAAATGGGCTTTATTGTGCAGACGGCCCGCTGTGTCTATTATTATAACTTCTGTTCCCCGGGATAGTCCACTTTGCAATGTATCATAAGCTACAGATGCCGGATCTGCTCCCATTACCTGTTTAACAATCGGAACGTCTGCCCGTTCACTCCAAATATTCAGCTGATCTGTCGCAGCAGCCCGGAAAGTATCGGCCGCGCCCAGCAGGACACTATAACCTGCTTTTTTAAAATTATAGGCCAATTTGCCGATGGTAGTCGTTTTACCCGCACCGTTTACTCCAACAACCAGGATGACATATGGTTTCTGATCGGGCACTTCAAAATTCTTAATATTTTCAGCACCACTTTCTTTTAGAAGCTGTTCAATTTCGTCTCGCAGAATAACATTCAGCTCTGCAGTACTGAGGTATTTGTCACGTGCAACACGCTTTTCTATGCGGTCAATGATCTGTATCGTCGTTTCAACCCCTACATCTGCGCCTACGAGTGCCTCTTCCAGATTGTCCAATACTTCTTCATCAACGGTGGTTTTGCCTGCAATGGCCTTTCCGACCCGGGTAAAAAAACTTTCCTTGGTTTTCTGCAAACCCTCATCCAGGGTCTGCTTTTCTTTTTTTCCAAATAGTTTATCAAAAAATCCCATCACGGTTTTTTAAAAGGTTTCTAAAGAAAAAAAGCCGTCCCGGTAAGGAACAGCTTGGCTAAAAGTTTTCAGGCAGAATTATTTCTGAGCCAGAAAGGATTTGATTTTGTCTTTGTGTACAATCGCTTCCTTAAATGTATAAGCACCTGTTTTCGGACTGCGGACAGCCTTAATTACTTTGGTCCAGTTCTTTGCTTCAGCCGCTGCACGTGCATCTTTGGTCTTGATCGCGGTCTTTGCTGCTTTTGCCATGATTATTTAATTTCTTTATGAACGGTTACTTTCTTTAAAATCGGGTTGAATTTCTTCAGTTCCAGTCTTTCCGGGGTATTTTTCTTGTTCTTTACGGTAATATACCGGCTGGTACCTGGTTTTCCACTGGTCTTATGCTCAGTACATTCCGGAATCACCTGAACCCTGCTGCCTTTCTTTGCCATTTTGCTGAATTTATAGATTTATGGGCTGAACCACTTACTAGATCTTTTCCCCTGCTTTACGCAGTCCCTTTACTACTGCATAAAGGCCTTTTTTGTTAACTGTCCGGATACCTTCAGTAGAAAGCTTCAGGCTGATCCATTTATTTTCTTCAGCAAGGAAGAAACGTTTCTGCTGTAAGTTGGGTAAAAACCGGCGTTTGGTTTTAATATTCGAATGGGAAACGCTGTTTCCCGTGATTGGCCGTTTACCCGTTAACACACATACTTTGGACATACTATCGGAATTTTGGACGGCAAAGGTCGGGATAATTCCCAGATTTTCAAAGAAAACATTTGATAATTTAAAGTTCAGGAGATCTGGAAAACTGAAAATATGTTAAAATGGTTTTCTGAGGCCAGATCGAAGGGATATTGTGTCGTTTTCCTCTTCGGCAAATGTACAAATCTTCAAATTTCCATTTATGGGTTTAATAATTAATTAATTTTCCAATCACTTCCCTTTCAATACTTTGCAAAAAAGGGGTAAGATGTTGATTATGAAAAGAAAGACGATTCCGAGAGATATCAGCTGGCTGGCTTTTAATGGACGGGTACTCCAGGAAGCTGCTGACCCCTCTGTTCCTCTTCGGGAGCGGGTTCGATTCCTGGGCATTTTTTCCAATAACCTGGATGAGTTTTTCCGCGTCAGAGTGGCTGCATTGAACCGAATGAAGGAATTCAGTGGTAAAGGCAGGTTAAATATGCATATGGAAACAGCTCCTGAAAAAATCCTGCTTCAAATCCAATCCATAGTACTCCAGCAGCAGGAGCGGTTTGACGAAATATGGCGCAACATTTATCAGGAGATGAAAAATGAAAAGATTTTCCTGGTGACGGAAAAAGATCTTACTAAAGACCAGCAGAAATTTGTTCAAACCTATTTTGAAGAAGAAGCCCGGGCCAACATCATTCCCCTGATGATTCAGAGTATACCCCAGTTCCCTTATTTGAGAGAAAAATCAATTTACCTGGGGGTAGTACTTTCAAAAAAGTCGCCCGAAAATGAAGAGAAGAAATTTGCACTTATTGAAATCCCAAGCCGACTGCTGGGCCGGTTCGTGCTGTTGCCCTCACCCTCCCCTGACGAACACTATATCATGTTATTGGAAGATGTAATCCGTTTCAACCTTAAAAATATTTTTTCCTATTTCGGTTATGATCGTTATCGATCCTGGGTGTTCAAAGTTACCAAGGACGCTGAAATAGATATTGACAACGACTTATCCACTACCCTGATCGAAAAAATTGAAAAAGGACTGAAGAACCGGCGTAAGGGTAAATTCGTGCGGTTTGTATATGATAAAGAAATGGATACTGATCTATTGGATTTCCTGATAAAGAACCTTTCCCTTGCAAAAAGAGGAACGACTATTCCGGGAGGACGCATTCACAATTTCAGGCATTTCATCGATTTTCCTGATGTATTTCCCCGGAAAGGCCAGCGCAAGAAACCATTCCCGCATCCGCTGGTAGGCCGCTCTCACCGGGTTACGGACGTGTTGCTTCAACAGGATGTTATGCTGCATTTTCCATATCATTCTTTCAATGCGGTAATTGATTTACTGCGTGAAGCAGCCATAGATCCTGACGTAACAACGATCAAAGTGACCTGTTACAGGCTGGCCGCAAATTCCAAGGTAATTAATGCACTGATCAACGCAGCGAGAAATGGAAAACAGGTTACAGCCATGATGGAATATCGCGCACGCTTTGATGAAGAAGCAAACCTGGAGTGGAAAGACAGGCTGGAAGAAGAGGGAGTCAAAGTTGTGGATGTAATACCCAATATGAAAGTGCATTCCAAACTCTGCGTTATTAAAAAAAAGAAGGGATCACGGTCAATTTACTATGGATTTGTAAGCACAGGTAACCTCAATGAAAAAACGGCCACCATGTATGGTGACCATTGTCTGCTCACATCCAACCGTCACATTATGGCCGATGTCAACCGAATGTTTACTTATATGGAAAAATGGAAAAACGGATTGGCACCATTAAAAGCATGCAAAACGTTGCTTCCCTGTCCGATCTATCTGCGAAAAGAATTATACCGGATGATAAACGCAGAAATCAAATCGGCAAAAAATAAAAAACCTGCTGGCATAACCTTGAAAGTGAATTCGCTTTCCGATGAAGAACTCATCTATAAATTATATGATGCAGCCCGCGCCGGCGTAGAGATTCGCCTGATCGTCAGGGGCATATTTTGTATGATGCCCGAGAACTCTAAATTCAAAAAACCGGTTACTGCCATAAGCATACTGGATGAATACCTGGAACATGCCCGGGTGTATATTTTTCACAACCAGGGTAAAGAAAAAGTTTATATATCTTCGGCCGATTGGATGGTACGCAATATGGATCACCGGATCGAAGCGACCTGCCCGGTGCTGGATGCGGGTATCCGCAATGAGCTGAAGGAAATTCTGCAAATCCAGCTTTCAGATAATGTAAAGGCCAGGTGGCTCGACAACAACCTGCAAAATCATTACAAGAAAGATCAATCGAAAAAAGTGCGTTCCCAAATAGAAACTTATCAATATCTGAATCAAAAAGTTAGTAAAATTGCATTGCCGCAGGAAACAGTGAATATAATAACCGACCAGATGGTTTCCATTTAAAATCCTCCACCCATGATATTGGCAGCCATTGATATCGGGAGTAACGCAGCCAGGCTGCTGATCACCGAAGTGATTGAAACCG
>JBGPBW010000116.1:0-14689 GCA_041481385.1 Puia sp. | reverse complement strand
ATCCTCCGGTGTAAAGAGTGTCATAGGCGAAACCATTTGAATGTCCAATAATCAGAAAGCAGTAAAAAATAATCCGTCCAATAGTAAAAACGTCATCCGCGTTGCGTTATTGCGTTCTCCGCGGAAAGTTTTTGCTAATCCCGTTTTAGGCATAAGGCTTAAGGCATAAAGCGCAAGGCCGAACGCTTTTTGATGCTGAAGGCGTAAGGCACAAGGCCGAACGCCTAACGCTTAAGACCTAACGCTTAAGCTGAAGGCTTAACGCTTAATGCCTAAAGCTTAACACCCGATGCATTTTGTCAAATAACTAAAGCGGGCCTCCTTCCCAGATCCGGTGCTGGTTGGCGCGATTTATCCCGGCCCTGGCGAACGCGGTTTACGCTCCGTTTATTCACTTAGGTAAAGGGTAATTCCGTAAGATCAACTATAATTATCAGCAAGGGGGAACGATCAGACGGGCAATTTTGTCGGGACCAGATCAGGTTCACAGGCTTATTTCGCTTATTCGTTAGCGTTAGACGATGATCGTTTATCGTATATCGTTAATCGCAAATCGAGAAGCGTTAAGCGTTCGCCGTTAAGCGTTCGGCTCAAACCATTTATTTCACTACAAAAAGATCTTCATTATCCCTTTTCATCAGGTACTTTTCGCGCGCATATTTCTCCAGGGTAGCGGGATTGGATTTAAGCTGATCCAGCTCTTTGCGAACGGTCAGAATCTGATCTTCGAAATAAAGTTTCCGGGCTTCCAGCTTGTGCAATTCTTTCACATGACGGAAATGGGTGGTGACAAAATCGCGATCGTCAATAAATAAAATCCACAGGGCAAAAAATAAAATCGTGAGCACGTATTTATTTTTTAACCAGGAAGGGATTCTATCTACGAGCTGTCTCATTTGTTTATTTTTATCGGCTAACTATTTTTGGTTGACGGTTGACGGTTGACGGTTGACGGTTGACCGTTGACCGTTTTGCGTTAAGCCTTACACCTTAAGCCTTATTTACCAAATGTAATTTTTCCCTTGGGATAAATCGCATTTTTGCCCAGATTTTCTTCAATACGGATCAGCTGATTGTATTTGGCAATCCGGTCGGTGCGGCTGGCCGAACCGGTTTTTATCTGCCCGCAGTTGAGGGCGACCGCGAGATCTGCAATGGTCGTATCCTCGGTTTCACCACTGCGGTGGCTCATGACCGTATTATATCCATGATGCTGCGCCATCGTAACCGCATTGATGGTTTCTGTAAGTGTTCCGATCTGGTTAACCTTTACGAGTAATGCATTTGCGGTTTTATCGTCTATTCCCTTTTTCAGTCTTTCTACATTGGTTACAAAAAGATCATCGCCCACGAGCTGTATCTTGGAGCCAACCACTTCGGTCAGATTTCTCCATCCGGCCCAGTCGTCTTCCGCCATACCGTCTTCAAGTGAAATGATCGGATATTTTTTCACCCAGGAAGCCCAGAATTTTACCATCTCGTCGCTGCTGAGTTCTTTTTTAGTGCTTTTATGAAACACATATTTTTTCTTTTTGGCATCCCAGAGTTCACTGTTGGCCGGATCCATGGCTATGGCGATTTGAGACCCTGTTTTATAACCAGCTGCTGAAATGGCTTCCAGTACGGTTTCTATCGCTTCTTCATTACTCTGGATATTTGGCGCAAATCCACCTTCATCGCCCACATTTGTGCTGAATCCCTTCTTCTTCAAAACACCCTTCAGGGTATGGAAAATATCAACGCCCCAGCGCAATCCTTCACTGAAAGAAGAAGCGCCTACAGGCATCACCATGAATTCCTGGAAATCAATTTTATTATCTGCATGTGCACCCCCATTCATGATATTCATCATCGGCATGGGCAGGGTAACTGCATTGGTTCCGCCTATATAACGATAAAGCGGGAGACCTGCTTCCTTCGCTGCGGCTTTGGCAGCAGCCAGGCTAACAGCCAATATACCATTCGCGCCGAGTTTTGATTTATTTGCAGTTCCATCCAGTGCAATCATCGCGGCATCCAGGCCTGTCTGATCAGATATTTCAAATCCTTTGAGTTTGGCAGCGATAGCTGTATTTACATTTTCAACCGCCTTGAGCACACCCTTGCCCTGGTATGTTTTTTTATCGCCGTCGCGCAATTCTACTGCTTCGTGAACCCCGGTGCTGGCTCCGCTCGGAACAGCGGCCCTGCCCATAAATCCCGCTTCAGTATGTATATCCACTTCAACGGTTGGATTTCCGCGGCTGTCTAAAATTTGTCTCGCAAAGATTTTCTTGATACTACTCATGAGTTGTGGTTTTTGTAAGTCCCCTGAAAATATCTTCCAGGCTCCGGTTTTCAGACTGCAAAGAAACAATGTTCCAATTATTTTGCAATGACAGACCGAGCAATTGTTTTTTTAATAATTCAGGATCCCCAGCTTCGAGCTCCCATTCAAATTCGCCGGCTTTGCGGATTCCCTTCAGTTGTTCCAGAGACCTGAAAACGTCGGCTGTTAATTTTTCCTTCAAAACCACTTTGATGAATTTACCCCTTTGCTCTTTACGAAGCTCCTTCAGGTTATCATCGGCTATGATCTTCCCCTGGTTGATGATGATCACCCTGTCGCAGATGGCCTCCACTTCCTGGAGGATGTGGGAAGAAAAAAGTACGGTACGGTTCTTTCCATAATTCCTGATCACATCGCGGATTTCTACAATCTGATTTGGATCCAGGCCGGAGGTGGGTTCATCGAGGATCAGCACTTCAGGGTCGTGAATCAGGGCAGCAGCAAGACCCACGCGTTGTTTATATCCTTTCGAAAGTTGTGCTATTTTCTTTCCTGCTTCGGGTAGCAGACCCACGCGTTCGATCACTCCGCTGATTTTATTCTTTTTTTCGGAAAGCCGGTGGATGTCGGCAATAAAATACAGGTATTCCCGGATATACATATCGCTGTATAACGGGTTGGATTCGGGCAGGTAGCCCGTCAGTTTTTTTGTTCGGAGGGGTTCTTCATTCACGTCGATGCCGTTCAGGAAAGCCTGCCCCGCGCTGGGTCTGAGGCAACCCGTCAGAATTTTCATCGTCGTGGATTTGCCTGCACCATTCGGGCCGAGGAAGCCGACGATTTCACCACGCTGAACTGAAAAAGATATTCCGTCTATCGCTTTTTGTTCGCCATAAAGGCGGGTGAGATTCTTTACTTCTATTGACATTGTTAAGCTTAACGCGACGCGAAACTACGAAGAAAACAGGGAAGTGTGGAGGTGTGGAAGTGTGGAAATTTGGAGGTGAAATTGAACTAATAATTTTAAATGAAAAATGGGAATGACGGATAACTCATTTACCCAATTCGTCCACTTCCACGCTTCCACACTTCCACACCTCCACACCCTCATACGATCCCCAGGTCTTTCTGTATTTGTTCAAGTGTCCGTCCTTTCGTTTCCGGCATCACGCGCCAGATAAAAATCAGGGAGACGAGCATCATACAACTGAAAAATATAAATGCATAGTGCCCGCCGTTGGGGATTTTGTTCACAAAGATCGGGAAGGTCCAGGCGATGATAGCGGCCATGATCCAATGGGTGAAACTACCCAGCGAACTTCCCTGGGAACGAACGGAATTTGGAAATATTTCTGAAATAAAGACCCAGATCACAGCTCCCTGGGACAATGCGAAAAAGGCAATAAAACCAACGAGGTAAAAAATGACAAACTGGTTTCCTGAACCTGTGCTGTTAAATGTAAAAGCAGTCAGGGCCAGAAAAACAGCCGTACCGATTGCTCCGGTGATCAACAGTGTCTTTCTGCCAACTCTGTCAATAATGGACATGCCGAGAAATGTGAATATCAGATTGGCGCCACCAATATAGATCGGCTGTAAAAAAGAGGCTTTTTGACTGAATCCCGCCATTTCAAAAATGCGGGGTGCATAATATAATATGGCATTGATGCCGGAAAGCTGGTTGAACATCGCCAGGAGAACGGCATATAATATTGGTTTCGCAAATTTGCGACTGAATAGATTTTCATCCGGCACAGGGGACAGGGCTGCTTTTGGCGTATGCAGCAAGGCGTGCTCTTCATTGATCACTGTTTTGGCGTCAGGTTCGCCGGTGCGCGCAAAAATGCGCGCAGCTTCTTCATCCCGGTTATTTAATATCAGCCAGCGCGGACTTTCTGGAATGATCCGGAGCAGCAAGGCGAAGAGTCCGGCGGGTATCACCATGATCCCCACCATCCAGCGCCATGAGCCCGCTCCGATTTGCTGGAATGCAAAGTTGGTCAGGAAAGCCACCAGGATGCCAATGACAATATTCAACTGAAATAAACCCGTAAGACGGCCACGCACAGGTGCCGGCGATATTTCTGAAATATACATGGGCCCGACCACAGAAGATGCGCCTACGGCGATTCCTCCAATCATACGGAAAATAATAAATAGTATCCATGTTGGCGTAAGTGAACAACCTACTGCAGACAGCAGGTACATCAGGGCAATGATCAATAATACCTTTTTCCGGCCATAACGTTGTGCCGGATTGCCGGCAATCATGGATCCGATCACGGTTCCAATCAGGCTGGCGGCAACAGTAAAGCCCAGTAAGAAATCACTGAGTGACCAGAGTTGCTGGATTGTTTTTTCCGCTCCCGAAATAACGGCGGTTTCAAATCCAAACAGAAAACCACCCAGAGCAGCGATCAGCGTACAGCGAAGCAGAAAGGAATTAATTTTCATGCAGCAATCGATATGAGAGCATAAGGTATGAAAAAAATACTCAGTAAATTGAGGACCCAAACGATGAGGCCATATGAGTTACCCTTACCAGATCCGGAATTTCGAAGATTATCTAACGCACTATAAAAAAAGCATTGAACAGCCCGGAGACTTCTGGGCTGAGGTTGCCGAAAATTTTACCTGGAAGAAAAAATGGAACAGGGTGCTGGACTGGAATTTTAAGGAACCCCGGGTGCGCTGGTTCGATGGTGCCCAGCTGAACATTACTGAAAACTGCCTGGATCGTCACCTGGCAGATAAAGGCGATCAGCCGGCTATTATTTGGGAACCCAATGATCCCAGTGAAAAAAACCGGATACTTACTTATAAAGAACTGTATCGGGATGTCTGTCGTTTTGTTCAGGTGTTAAAAAATAACGGTGTTCAGAAAGGCGATAGGGTTTGTATATATATGCCGATGATCCCCGAGCTGGCCATTGCAGTGCTGGCCTGTGCCAGGATGGGCGCCATTCATTCGGTGATATTCGGAGGTTTCTCTGCCCAGAGTATAACTGATCGTATTGAAGATGCGGGGTGCCGGGTCGTGATCACCGCCGACGGAGGAAACCGGGGTCCTAAGGATATCAGGCTCAAAGCCACCATTGATGAAGCATTAACCAGGACAGATAAAATTCAAAAAGTTATCGTTTATAAACACCTCAATATCGACCTGCCTATGGTGGCAGGTCGGGATTGCTGGTGGCAGGATGAACTGAAAAAAATTACAACAGAAGAATCACCTGCTGAAACGATGGAAGCGGAAGATCCGCTTTTTATTCTCTACACTTCGGGTTCAACCGGGAAACCCAAGGGAGTGGTGCACACCTGTGCGGGATATATGATTTATACTACTTACAGTTTTGTAAATGTTTTTCAATATAAAACCGGGGATATTTATTTCTGTACTGCAGATGTGGGCTGGATTACCGGACACAGTTATACCATTTACGGGACACTCTGTGCAGGCGCCACTACGATCATGTTTGAAGGCATTCCTTCGCATCCCGATGCAGGCAGATTCTGGGATATCGTTGATAAATATGGTGTGAATATTTTTTATACTGCCCCGACAGCAATCCGCAGCCTGATGGGATTTGGCACAGACCCGCTGAAGGGCAAAAAACTCAATTCACTTCGGGTGCTCGGTACCGTAGGTGAACCCATCAATGAGGAAGCCTGGCACTGGTACGATGAACATATCGGAAAGCGGAAGTGCCCTATCGTAGATACCTGGTGGCAAACAGAAACCGGAGGAATCATGATTTCCAATCTGGCAGGCATCAGCAAGGGTAAAGCATCGTATGCGACACTGCCTTTGCCCGGTGTCATTCCGCTGCTGGTGGATGAAAAAGGTGAGCCTGTGCCCGGATCGGATGCCGGTAAGGATGGTGTATTTCATGCGGGCGCCAGGGGCGAAGTCATATCGGGGAACCTCTGCATCCGGTTTCCGTGGCCCTCTATCATTCGCACCACATATGGCGATCACGAGCGGTGCCGGACGAACTATTTCGCTACATATCCAGATTTGTATTTCACCGGTGATGGCGCCCTGCGTGATGCAGAAGGCAATTATCGTATTACAGGCCGCGTAGATGATGTACTCAACGTCAGCGGCCATCGTATCGGAACAGCTGAAGTGGAGAATGCTATTAATATGTATCCTGATGTGGTGGAAAGTGCCGTAGTTGGTTTTCCGCATGATATCAAGGGACAGGGCATCTATGCTTTTGTAACCCTGAATCGCAAACACCATGTTTCCGGCGAGGATAAGTCGGGTGTAACGAAAATGGTGAACCAGGTGATCGGCGCCATTGCCAAGCCGGATAAGATCCAGTTCGTTTCCGGATTACCCAAAACACGCAGTGGTAAGATCATGCGGCGCATCCTTCGTAAAATCGCAGAAGGTGAAATGGAAAACCTGGGTGATATCAGCACACTCGTCGATCCGTCTGTGGTGGAGGAAATAAAACTAGGGAGGATTTAATTGTCAATTGTTAATTGTCAATTGTCAATTCTTGATTGAACGAGTGTAATAATTAGTTGCAATGTTATTGTCGCCTGTTAATGCTTTAATTCCGGATGATAAAAATTAGTCGGCCAATTGAATAACAAAATTGACAATTAACAATTAACAATTATTGAGCTGGCTCTTCTTTAAAGATTTGCACGGTCGTTCCAATTGGTAACAGGTCATAGAGTTCATCTACGTCTTCATTCTTCAGTGCTATGCAACCGTTGGTCCAGTTCTGGTATAAATCGACAGCCAGATCATCGTGGGGCCAGGTGCCGTGAATGGCAATACCGCCACCGATTTTTGCGCCGCGGGGGATCAGGCCCTTAGCTTTTCTTTCATTGAATTTTTCGATATCTGATTTCGTCGGGAAATCGATCAGCATCATTTTATCCCATTTTTCATGGGGTCTTTTGGAAGCAATATGGTAAGTGCCTTCGGGTGTCCGTCGGTCGCCTTCCATCATTTTATCGCCGAGGTTTTTGCTGCCGAATACAACCGGATAAGTGCCGTACCAGCCATCCTGATCGTATACTTTCACTTCGTAGGTCGACTTGATCACTACAACATGCACTTCGCCTTCAAGCCTACGGTGAAAAAATCTTTTGTATGCCCTTTTGTTATCTGTTTCACGAAATCCCAGCAAACACAATGCAGTCATTCCCGCCAACAGCATTTTTTGAAAGTCCATAGTCCGGATTTTATTTTTTTCAACGCTAACGGGAGTGTATATATTTTACCTGTTGAAAAATTTGTGATATCATTCCATTTCCGGCTTTTTTCCACCACAGGGAAATAGGCTTAAGGCTTAAGGCTCAAGGCGTAAGAGGAGTTGGCGGCTGACGGTTGGCAGTTGGCGGTTTTTTTATTTTATTGTTAATGAAAAATAAAAAACAGCGCCAAAGGTGCTGTTTAATTATTAGTTATTAACGGATCGTTATGTTTAAATGAACTGGATTCATCTAGCTATGAGTTACGAAGCATTTTGTAATTAGATTCACTATAAAAATGAAAAATTAATATTTAATAATTAATCATTAATAATTATTTATTGAATCACCAATTACTAAACCTTAATCCGAAAGTATAGGGCGTCTGGTCAGGACCCTGATTGTTGTACATTGTCTTGGTGGCCAGGGAACCATATAATTTCAGTGGCCCCAGTTGCACTTCTGCTATCCAGGATAACTTCCAGGGATTGAGGTCGAGGGTATTGAAGGTTTTATGTTTCCCAAATTGGTTGCTGATCAGTTTTTGACGGGACGAATAAAGATATCCTGCACTCATGCCCACAGAAATCCCGAATCCTTCGCGCAGGTTGGGTGTGAAATTGAAGTTCAGCATCAGTGGAATTGTTGCATAATCTGCAGCCAGTTTATTTTTTGTGTATGTGATCGTATCCATGATGACTTCAGTCGGATTCGTCAGGTATTTAATATTGGTCTGATACCGGTAATTATTCAATTCAATGCCCAATCCGTATTTCAGGTTGATGACGTGTTTATACAAATTAAGGCGCTGCATAAACAGCCAGATATTCACATCCACCGATTTTTTTGTGTTTAGTGAAAACCAGTATGGCTGGCTTCCGGGCGCGAAGGTCTGCATCGTTGTGCCGGAATAATTCGAGTTATCATTGTAGTTGGTGAACCCCAGATCGAAGATCAGCCAGTTGGTGCTGAGGTTGGAAGGTTTCACATGATTGTTGCGCCAGTGTGGCGGCATGGGCCAGGGCGGCATATCATGATCTTCTTTGTCCCATTCCTTCCAATGATTCCAGTCTTTTCCATGATGATGGTGCATCACCGTATCTTTTTTCTGTACCGCGGAATCCTGTTGGCTAAATCCCCGCACGCCCATAGATACCAGCATTCCGATGATAAAAATTTTCTTCATGATCTTATTTAGTTTTTAATAACTGAATTGAAAAACGCTTACGCGTAGTTTTTTTGTGTTGTCCGCGGTTTCATTGCCGGGTGAGCGTTTGGTTAATTTTTTAAAAAATCCGGTGATGGCCTTATTCCGGTCGTTCAGTGCAATTACGCTGATCGCATTATCCGTTTGTGTATCGTTCAGTTGTTCACTTTCATTTTCTGTTTGCGGGTTCTTACCGGCAACAGCAATCAGCACCAATGGTGTCTTTGTTACGCCTGGCAACGGTCCTGGCACGACTTCCGCGTTCCGGTTTCCATTGGTCTGCAATTCGTGGGTAGCATCCGATTTCTGTAAAACCATCACATCGTCTGCAGGTAAATCCTGTTCACCTGAATATTTCAATTGATCTCCGTTCTCTTTCCTATTTTGTATAACCGAAGCATTTGTTGTCTTCGCGGGATGGGTATTTTCTGCCAAATCTTTATTCCTGGCCTGGCCGGAACGATCCGGGCTTATTTTGATATCCGGTTGTGCATTCATTTCCTGTGAAGGATTCTTACCCGGGTTTGGCTCCTGTTTTACGGGAATCAGTTTTGCTGATGCATCGGGATCCGGATGGTTCTTCTTTGTTTTAATATTTACGACTGATTGATCCCTGGTCGTACTGACCGCTTTATTATTTTTCAAAATGCTTAATGTAAACCAGCTGCCTGCCAGAATCATTATAAAGGCGGCGGCTATCCTCGTCCAATAAACAGGAATGACCCTTCTCTTTTCTTCCCTGCGATAAAGCAATTCTTTTGGCTCGAAAACGGTATCCACGGGCTGCTGGATGGTAAACTGCAGCAGGCTGAATTCTTTTTGCAGGTCGGCATGTTCTCTCAGAAAACTTTCCACCCCGGTGCGCTCAGCCCCGCTCAGCTCCCCATCGAGGTAGAGCAGAAAAAACGTTTCATAATTGTTGCGGTTGATTTCCATAACTTCTTTCTTTAAAGTACATTTTCCACGCTCACGAGCCATTCTTTCAGTTGTAACCGGGCCCGGTGCAGGGTTACTTTTACCTGCGTACTGTTCAGGCCCGTAATTTCAGCGATCTCTTCGTAAGTATACCCTTCATAATCTTTGAGCAGTACCAGCGACCTTTGTCTTTCATTCAGTCGACCAAGCGCTTTTTCCAGCAAATCTTTCAACCTGGGCTGCCCCGTCCTGGTTTCCATCTGATCCGGCAGGGTTTCCCGGAATTCGAGCCTGCTGTTCTTACGGCCCAGGTCAATCATCTGGTGATAGGCGATTGTAAACAGATAGGATTTAGATTTGACTGCATTCACTTCTGCACGGTGTATCCATAATTTTTCAAAAGACGTCTGAACCAGGTCACGTGCATCTTCTACCTGACGGGTAGATTTCAGCATGAACCGGTAGAGCCCGTCTGCATAGTTTTTCACACAGTTGTTATAGTCCTCCACCGTCATAAGCCGTTTCCGGTTGTTTTCGTCATTTGTAATACGATTGTCATTCCAAAAAGTTACAAAGCTTACCTTTATCCGGTTAAAAATGTTCATATGCATGAGCTTTTCGTGAACCGGATTGCGGCACAACTGGAAGAAATCCGGGGTGCCGGATTATTCAAAACCGAGCGAGTGTTCAGCAGTCCGCAGGGTGCTGAAATTATCGTCAATGGCCGCAAAGTGCTGAATTTCTGCGCCAATAATTACCTGGGTCTGTCCAACCATCCCCGGGTGAGGGAAGCGGCCCATAAAATACTGGACGAGCGTGGATACGGCCTCAGCAGCGTCAGGTTTATCTGTGGTACGCAGGATATTCATAAGGAGCTGGAACAAAAGATCTCCGAATTCCTTGGCATGGACGACACCATTTTATATGTAGCTGCATTTGATGCCAATGGTGGTTTGTTTGAACCGTTGTTTACGGAAGCCGATGCTATTATTTCCGATGAACTGAACCATGCATCTATCATCGACGGGGTTCGTTTATGCAAGGCCCGACGTCTTCGGTATAAACATAATGATATGGCGGACCTGGAAGAGCAGCTCAGGCAATCGGCGGACTGCCGGGACCGGATCATTGTTACTGACGGATCCTTCAGTATGGACGGGACGATTGCCCGGCTGGATTTAATTTGTGATCTGGCAGACAAATATGGCGCAATCGTGATGAGCGATGAGTCCCATTCTTCCGGCTTTTTGGGTAAGACGGGCAGGGGTACCCATGAATACCGGAATGTGATGGGCCGTATCGATATCATTACCGGAACCCTGGGCAAGGCCCTTGGTGGTGCCAATGGCGGATTTACAAGCGGAAGTAAAGAAGTTATAGAAATGCTGCGCCAGCGAAGCCGGCCTTATTTATTTTCGAATAGTCTGGCTCCTTCCATAGCAGGCGCCTCACTGGCCGTGTTGGAAATGCTGAAGAAAGATACCGGTCTGCGGGATAAACTGGAAGCGAATACAAAATATTTCAGGACTAAGATGACGGAAGCAGGTTTCGATATTAAACCCGGAGATCATCCGATCGTGCCCATTATGTTATATGATGCAGTGGTTGCGCAGGAATTTGCCGCCGCTCTTTTGGAAGAAGGTATTTATGTGATCGGGTTTTTCTTTCCTGTCGTTCCCAAGGGACTTGCACGTATCCGCGTTCAGCTGAGTGCGGCACATGAGCGCGAACATTTGGATTCTTGTATAATGGCATTCACCAAAGTCCGGGACAGTATTAAGAAATAGTGTGGAGGTGTGGAGGTGTGGAAGTGATAATCACACTGCCACACTTCCACACTTTCAGTCATGAGTGTACCGCAATCATACTGATCTCAACATTCACATTCTTCGGCAATCCGCGCACGGCAACGGTTTCACGCGCGGGGAAATCGCCGCTGAAATACTTACCATAGACTTCGTTCACGGAAGTAAACAAAGCCATATCGGTCAGGAAGATGGTTGTCTTCACAACGTGATCAAAATCCATTTCAGCTGCGTGTAACACTGCGCGCAGGTTATGCATCACCTGGTGGCTTTCTTCAAAAATATCCGTTGCTTCAATATTTCCGGTTTTCGGATTGATGGCAATCTGGCCTGAAATGTATAATGTATTACCGGCCAGCACAGCCTGGTTATAGGGACCGATGGGTGTGGGCGCATCAGCCGTGACGATGATTTTCTTATCCATCATCAAATTTAAGAATAAAGCGTTATGATTTAGGCTTAAAGCGCAAGGCCTAAGGCGGAAGGATTAAAGCTTAAGGCAATGATTAATTATTAATGTTCGGCCCAGGAAGTGGTAATCGTTAATCATTAATAAGCTAATCATTAATAATTAATCATTGACTCCGAAACGTATCTTTATAATAAATCAATATATCGGTCTTTCATGGAATCCCTGATTTGTATTTGCGGTGCCGGTACCATGGGCCGGGGAATCGCCCTGGCAGCGGCCACTCAGGGTATTTCTGTGATATTATACGACCTGAATCCAGTCGTGCTTTCCGAAGCAGCATCATGGCTTGTTAAAGAACTGGAACAGTCGGTTGAAAAAAAACGTATCAGCCCGGAAGAAAAAGAAAATACTTTGAAGCATATTCGGTTCTCCGGTGAACTGTCTGCCTGCCGGGCTCCGCTCATCATTGAAGCCATTGTGGAAAAAACCGAAGCCAAGGCTGAGCTGTTCATCAAACTTGCAGGAATCAACACGGCAGATACTCTCTATGCAAGTAATACCTCTTCACTTTCCATTAAAGGAATTGCGGAGTTAACACCATTTCCCGAACGTGTGGCTGGCCTGCATTTTTTCAATCCGGCCAACCGGATGAAGCTGGTGGAAATCATCAGGACAAAATACAATACCAATGAGGTCGTGCAACGTTTGCAGACTTTTACTATTCAATTAAAAAAAACACCTGTTATTTGTATAGATACACCCGGTTTCATTGTAAACCGTGTGGCACGTCCCTATTATCTGGAAGCCCTGCGGCTGGCAGAAAATAAATCAACGGATATAGCCATCATCGACAGACTCATGGAATCGGCCGGTTTTCCCATCGGACCTTTTCATCTGATGGACCTGATCGGACTGGATATTAATTATACTGTCAGCTGTTCTGTATATGAATCACTGGGCAGGCCTGCCCGGTTGAAACCATCGGGCATGCAGGAAGTTCTGGTGAAACAGGGCATGCTTGGGAAAAAGACCGGCAGTGGATTTTTTCAATATCATAAAAAAGCGGCTGAATGATTTTTGTAACCGGAGGCACGGGATTTCTCGGCTCGTATATTCTTCAGGAACTTGTTTTGCAGGGAAGACCTGTACGCGCACTCCGGCGGAAACAGCAATTTCCCTTTTATATACATCCAGGCATCCTGGAAAAAATTTCATGGGTAGAAGGGGATATACTCGACGTAATCGGACTCATGGAAAATATGGAAGGCTGCAGCCAGATTATTCATGCAGCCGGTTTGGTTTCTTTTGTGCCTGCCGACAAAAAGAAATTATTTAAAATAAATATCGAGGGAACTGCTAACCTCGTAAATGTGGCAATTGAAAAAGGCATCAGGGATTTTGTATACATTAGTTCAGTCAGTGCTCTGGGCAGAAATGGGTCGGACCAGCACCTGAACGAGGAAAAGAAATGGGAGGGTATAAGGGATCAGTCGAACTATGGGATCAGTAAATATTACGGGGAAATGGAGGTCTGGCGTGGTATGGGTGAAGGGCTTACGCCATTGATTGTAAATCCATCCACCCTGCTGGGATATGGTGACTGGAATCAGACCAGTTGTGGTCTTTTTAAAACCGCATTCCGGGAATTTCCTTGGTATATGGGTGGATGTAATGGTTTTACTGATGTAGAAGACGCCGCAAGAGTTATCATCGCCCTGATGGATCGTGGTGTTCGTAATGAACGGTTTATCATCAGCGGGGAAAATCGCAGCTACCGTGAAATTTTCAAATGGATGGCTGCAGCTTTTGGAAAAAAACAGGCAGATCGAAAAGCAACACCTTTTTTAGCGGGCCTGGCCTGGCGGAAAGAGAAAATAAAAACCTTGTTTACTAAAAACAAACCTCTGATCACTCGCGAGTCCGTTGCGATTGCTAATCGCCAAACCAGTTATGATAATCATAAGTTATTGGAGGCCCTCCCCTCCTTTCATTTCCGATCGCTGGAAGATTCCATATATGAGGCCTGTGCCAGATATCTGAAAAACCCACAGCCACTTTAAACAAGTATGGGAGTATGGGATTATGAGAGTATGGGATTAGAAAATTTAATGTGAAAGGATTCGTTATACATAAGCTCAGTACACGACGACATTCTCTGAACGGCCAATTCAAACCATTCATTATGAAAACCATTCTGCTGTCCCTATGCCAGGTTCTGATCTGCATGAGTGCATATTGCCAGGGAAATCTTTTTTATATACACGGACAGGTGCTGGAAGACAAAACAGGTACACCCCTGTCCAATGCTTCTGTATTCTGTCAAAATACGACCACCGGCACCATTTCCAATGCAGAGGGCCAGTTCGCCATGCGTTTGAGCAACGGAGGGTATGACCTGGTCATCTCCTATACCGGTTACGAAACGCAGGTCTTACGTGTAAGTAATTCTACCAAAGACAAGGATTCCCTGACGATCCGGATGAAGGAGCAGAGTAAGAGTCTGGGAGAAGTTGCTGTGACCGGATCTGCACTCGTGGCCGACGGCTGGAATAAATACGGTCAGTTTTTCCTGGATAATTTTATTGGCACGACTTCAAACGCGGCTCAGTGCTCTATAGAAAACAAAGAGGTGATCAACTTTTACTTCTATAAAAAACGCAACAAGCTCAAGGTGAAAGCAAAGGAAGATATTGTTATAATCAATCAGGCGCTGGGCTATAAAATCCGTTACCAGCTGGATTCTTTCGTAAATGATTACAGTACCCATATCAGCAGTTATACCGGATACCCCCTGTTTGAAAATCTCAAGGGTACACCGGACCAGGAACAGGAATGGTCCAGAAACAGGTATCGCACCTATATCGGAT
>JBGPBW010000115.1:0-14791 GCA_041481385.1 Puia sp. | reverse complement strand
TGATCCGGATTAAAATAATCATACTCTTTTGTACTCGCATTATATACCGAATAATCTGAGATGGTTACTGTCCTTCCACCGATAGTAATTGTTGCAGTAAAACTATTTGCTGTGCCGTTACTTGCTTTCTTTTGAGCGAATTCCTCAAATGGTAGTTCTCTTTTACAGGACATAAATAAAGCACTAACTAAAACGGCTGTAATGATCTTGTTCATTTTTGTTGGGTTTTAAGGGTTCTTTCTCTTGGGATGTTTGTTAGATGGGGTTTACTACAAGAAAAAGCGATCTTTTAAGGAATGGATATAAAAAGGCTAACATTATACTGGATTTTCCTTATCAGAATGTACTCGTGGAGGGATATTCAAGGAATTGGCAGAGAAGAGGACGACCTATTCAGTCTTTATAAAAAGGTATTCAATAGATAAGATTTTATCAAACCGAGGTAAGAACTAAACGGGGTGAATAGGCCGATACCGTCACATCTAAAAATACAATTAATAAATTGGCAATACCAATATTTAAAGTTCGACTATCATTAATTGTTTGCCGCATGAAATGGAAAATTCTTTGATAAATATTGTTAAAATAATGCAACTTATATGAAAAGATATCTCCGCGTCAAGCTGGGACCGAAGAGCATTTATGCTGATGAATGTTTTAAGACCAACCGGACCCAGACCTAGTACCCTAAAATCCGAAAAATTGGTCTGTATTGCAACTTTTCAATAAACACTTGACCGAAAATATCCGACCTCATAACACTCACAATTGAAAATCAATGTGGTGAACCCCGAAGGCAGTGCACAACCCACAAGTATTTTGAACCAGTTAGGAAGACTTGGATGATACGCATGAAGGGCTTTCCCAAATAACTTCTTGATTTACATTCTTTCCATTGCTTTTTAGGTACATTCCAAACTGATAAACCGCATTCAAGTCAGACCTAAATTGGTTAGATATTGAAATGCTCCTCGCTACAAGTCTATAGGTTCCTTCGGGAACCTTTTTTCATAAATAGTTCCTCGTCAAACTTACCAACCGGAGCTGAGTCGCACCTGCAATAGATGATATTAATAATGCATTCGATTCGATATGGGTTCGATATGAGTTCGTAACGCATTCCAGGATAGTCCGGAGTAAGTCCGGTATTATCGGACTTACTCCGGACTATCCGAGTCTTCAATAATAATGAATATCGAAGGAATCTCGAAGAAATCTCGAAGGACAATAGAGGGAATCTCGAAGGAAGATATAAGGGGGTTTGACTCCGGTATGGTTCAGTGCATTTAAAAGAAAACCCCCTGTGAAAACAGGGGGCGTCTAACGATTGCTTGCTATATAAAAAATTTACATGTGAGTTATTCTGGCATATTTCACAAACTTAGAGAACAAATCACAAAAAACAACTATTTAATAGCAAATTCAAGTTAAAATAATTATATATAATTATTAATAATGTGTGGTTAGCCTGGCCTCTGTCTTTGTACTGGTTTTCTCAGGGTATGCCAGTAAAGCTGCCTGCAGACAGTCCATGGCTGCCTCGATTGATTCCAGGTTGAGTACATAAGCAAGCCGCACTTCCTGGTCACCCAGCCCGGGGGTTCCATAGAAACCGGAAGCCGGTGCCAGCATGACGGTCTGGCCTTCATGCGTAAAAGACTCCAGAAGCCATTGACAGAAAACATCCGCATTTTGCACCGGGAGCCGGGCAATGGCATAAAAAGCGCCTCCCGGATTGGGGCAGAATACACCGGGCATGGCGTTCAGTCTTTTTACCAGCAGATCCCTTCGTTTACGATATTCAGCTTTGGTCGTATTGAAATAATCATCGGGCAGATCTATCGCCGCCTCACCCAGGATTTGCGCAAAAGAAGGTGGACTGAGACGGGCCTGGGCGAATTTCATTACAGTATCCAACAGTTCCCGGTTTCGGGTGATGAACGCTCCGATGCGGCCTCCGCAGGCGCTGTATCTTTTCGAAATCGTATCCATGAGGACCACATTCTGATCCATACCTTCAAGCTGCAGGGCACTGAAATGGTCCCCTTCATAACAAAATTCCCGGTATGCTTCGTCACTGAACAGGTACAGGTTATACTTTAAAGCCAGGTTCTTCAGGGTATTCCATTCTTCACGGCTATACAGGTATCCGGTCGGATTATTGGGATTACATATGATGATGGCTTTGGTTTTTCCGGTGATGGCTTTTTCAAAATCCTCTGGCGCAGGCAGCGCGAAGCCGGTTTCAATATAAGAGGTGACGGGCACTACGCGTACACCGGCTTCGACAGCAAAACCATTGTAGTTGGCATAAAAAGGTTCGGGTATGATCACTTCATCACCTTCATCGAGGCAACCCAAAAATCCAAACAGGATGGCCTCGGAACCTCCGGTCGTAATAATGATCTGATCATAGCGAACACTAATGCCTTTTGCGGCATAATAGGTAACCAGTTTCTTCCGGTAGCTTTCATTTCCCGCACTATGGCTATATTCTAAAATCTTGAAAGTAGAATGCCTTACGGCATCCAGGGTGGAAGGCGGTGTTTCGATATCGGGCTGACCGATATTGAGATGGTAAACGCGGGTACCTCTTTTTTTAGCAGCTTCTGCGTAAGGAACCAGCTTACGTATCGGGGAGGCGGGCATTTCCAAACCGCGGCGGGAAATTTCTGGCATGTTTCTGTTTATGTAACGAAGGTATACAAAGAGTGTGGAAGTGTAGAAGTGTGGAGGTGTGGAAGTGGGATTCAACTACTGTCAACTGTCATCTGTCATCTGTCATCTGTTATCGTCTTTCGACCCGCGATAAACGAAAAACGAAAAAGCCGTTGGGCGTTGCTGAAAACCCGTTTCCGGAACTCCCTTTCTACACCAAATGAAAATAGGGAAAAGAAACTTTGTGGGTCTTCAGCAAACGGCCAACGGCCGATGAAAAGAATAATTTATGATTTTGGCTTATCCGGCTGATCAGCTACCATTACTTCGCCTTTAATAATGAGCTGAACGGGCACATCGATTCCGGCGACTTTCACCGTAATGGATTTATTAAACGGGCCCGGATTGGCAGCATTAAAGCCGGCAACAATTTTATTTTCCTTTCCTTTTGGAACTGCACCTTCGGGTTTAACGGGTGTGGTGCAACCGCAGGAGGGAACGGCAGATTCAATCACAATGGGATTAGCACTTATATTGGTAAACATGAAATCGTGATAAACCGGTACGCCTTGTTTGATCTTTCCGAAATCATATACGGTTTCATTGAACTTGATCACGTCCGTAACCGTTTTTTCCTGTGCAAATAGAGAGAGCGTTAAAAGAAAAGCACTGAAAAACAATACTGCTTTTTTCATTTTACTGGTTTGTTTGTTTTAAAAATTGTACAGATGCGTTTTCAGGGGCGGCGGATGCCGGTAATTTATATACTTCACCGGAAATGATTAACGCTTTCGTTTGTCCGTTGTTGTAAAGGATCGTAACTGTTTTGTTAAAATGTCCTTCCGCATATGCATTATACCCCACTTTAATGGATGCTTCTGCTCCCGGTGCTATGGGTTCACGGCTCCATTCAGGTGTGGTACAGCCACAGGATGCCTGCACATTTTCCAGCATGAGGGGTTCGGTACCTACATTCTGAATCGTAAAAACATGAATGACCGGCCGGCCCTGTGGGATTTTTCCGAAAGAGTAATTGGTTTCCTTTAACCTCAGGGTTTCTTCTTTGGGTGCAGCAACCGGAGAGGGAGATTTGCTAGCGCCTGGCTGAGCGCAAACAGTCAGAACCATCAGCAGCCCATAAATTATCAACAATACCGCCTTTTTCATAGATTACACAGAAATCTTGCTAAAATTACATAGTAAACGTCACCTTTGCCAATAAATTTTAACCCATTTATTAACTGGCCAGGCCATCCACCATTTAAACGGATGAAATATGGAAAATCTTATCGCCAGCGACCCACTTACTCTGGAGAATCTTTCTTTTGATCTTTTCCGGAAAGAAGTGCTGAAAGACTACCAACTGGTCTGCGAAAGCCGGGAAGCCAGCCTTCTTGGGCGGAAGGAAGTGCTCACAGGCAAGGCAAAATTCGGCATTTTTGGTGATGGTAAGGAGGTACCCCAGGTGGCGATGGCCAAATTTTTCAGGCCAGGTGATTTCTATGCGGGGTACTACCGTGATCAGACCCTGGGATTCGCCCTGGGCACCTCAACTATTGAAGAATTTTTCTCCCAGTTATATGCCGATCCCGACGTCCGCCATGATCCGCACAGTGCGGGCAGGAATATGAATGCCCATTTCTCTTCACCGTTGGTCGGGGAGGATGGCGAATTCCTGGATCTCGTTAATCTTAAGAATTTCACAGCCGGTCTGGCACCCACAGCCGCACATATACCCCGCTCACTCGGGCTTGCTTTTGCTTCCAAGGCATTTCGACAGATCAGGGAACTGGCGGATCTGAAAAATCTTTCGGTCAATGGAAATGAGATCTGTTTTTGCACGATCGGCGATGCGTCAACCAGTGAGGGTCATTTCTGGGAAATCATCAATGCCGCGGGTGTACTGCAAATCCCGCTCGCTGTTTTTGTATGGGATGACGGATACGGTATCTCCGTTCCTGTCAAATACCAGACTACCAAGGGTTCCATCTCCGAAGCGCTGAAGGGGTTTCAGAAAAAAGAAAATACAAATGGCATAGATATCTATAAGGTGAAAGCCTGGGACTATGCAGGCATGTGTGAAACCTTTGAGGCCGGTCTTCAAAAAATACGGGTCAGTCATGTGCCCGCACTATTTCATGTGGAAGAGCTCACGCAACCTCAGGGCCACTCCACTTCGGGTAGTCATGAACGTTATAAGTCGCCGGAAAGACTGGAATGGGAACGTGCCTGGGATGCAATGAAGAAAATGAAGGAATGGATCGTTGAAAATGCGCTGGCCAGTGTGGAAGAGCTGGAAGAGATCCATAACCAGGCAAAGGATCTGGTGCGTAACAGCCGGAATACTGCATGGGAAAAATGTATGGAGCCCATTCATTATCAGGTAAACCGTTCGCTGAATCTTGTGCGTGAACTGATGGCTGCTGTTCCTGAAAAACAAGAAAAACTGGAACCAGTCGTCCGCCAGCTTGCTGCCTTACGGGAACCAAACCGTCGCGATGTCATGCACCTGCTGCATCAGGTAATCCTTTTAACCGAAACCCATCCGGCCCTCGCCTCAGTACAGGCTTTTTACCAGGAACTGGTACGCGAAAACGCCCGGTTTTATAACACCCATCTATATCATGAGGGCTGGCGCAGGATTGAAAATATTGAAGCCATGCCGGTACGTTATTCAGAAGATGCACCCATGCTGAATGGCTATGAAATATTAAATAAATATTTTGACGAACTCTTTGCACACAACCCGAAAGTGCTGGCTTTTGGTGAAGACCTCGGACAAATCGGCGATGTCAACCAGGGCTTTGCAGGTTTGCAATTAAAATATGGGAAATACCGCATTTCCGATTCAGGTATCCGGGAAACGGCGATCATCGGGCAGGGTATTGGTCTCGCCATGCGGGGACTCCGTCCGATTGCTGAGATCCAGTACCTCGATTATATGCTGTACGCTGTGCAAACCCTGAGTGACGACCTGGCCAGCCTGCAATACCGTACCGCCGGTCAACAGACCGCTCCGTTGATTGTCCGCACCAGGGGACACCGGCTGGAGGGCATCTGGCATAGCGGATCACCTATGGGCATGCTCGTGCATGCACTCAGGGGAATGCATATCTGTGTTCCGAGAAATATGGTACAGGCCGTCGGTATGTATAATACCCTGCTCGAAGGTTTGGATCCTGCGCTGGTGATTGAATGCCTGAACGGTTACCGACTTAAAGAAAAACTTCCATCGAACCTGCTCCATTACCGTGTCGCACTGGGCGTACCGGAAATTATTCGCGAAGGAACGGATGTTACCATCGTTTCATATGGCTCAACGCTGCGCATCATTGCTGAAGCGGTGGAGGTGTTGGAAAAACTGGACATCGACTGCGAAATTGTAGACGTGCAAACCCTGCTTCCTTTCGACATTCACCATACGATCCTGGCTTCACTCAAAAAAACCAACCGCATCATTTTTGTAGATGAGGATGTTCCCGGCGGAGCTGCGGCCTATATTTTCAATAAAGTAATGGAAGAACAAGGTGGTTACCGGTGGCTGGATGTAGCACCCAGAACGCTTACTGCAAAAGCACACCGCCCGGCCTACGCCAGCGACGGGGATTATTTCAGTAAACCCAATTTGGAAGACATCATTGATGCAGTGCATGAGATGATGAGAGAATAATTTGGAGATTTGAAAATTTGAAAAATTGAAAATGATTTTCAAATCTTCAAATTTCCAAATTGAAAAAACAGGATTGTCCATCTTTTCTCAGAGAATGTGTAAATTTGCGATCCAAAATAATTTTCTTTAGTTATGGGCCGGATTTTCGAAGTGCGTAAAGCCACCATGTTTGCCAGGTGGGATAAAATGGCAAAGCAGTTTACGCGGATCGGAAAGGAAATTGCGCTGGCTGTGAAATCAGGCGGACCGGATCCGAATACCAATGCAGCTTTGCGGCGTTGTTTTCAGAATGCCAAAAGTGTGAACATGCCCAAGGATCGCGTAGAAGCGGCCATCAAAAGAGCCATGGGCAAGGAGATGGATAATATGGAGGAAATCCTTTATGAAGGATATGCTCCGCATGGTGTTGCTGTACTTGTGGAAACGGCAACTGACAATCCCACCCGCACGGTGGCCAATGTGCGATCCTATTTCAATAAGGGAAGCGGAAACCTCGGTACCAGTGGAAGTGTGAGCTTTCAATTCAAAAAAATGGGCGTATTTAAATTAAAACCGGGCGGCCTCAACTCCGAGGACCTCGAATTGGAATTGATTGACCACGGACTGGAAGACATGGGCGAAGGAGAAGGTGAACACGGTGAACCCCTGATCGTTTTGCACGTGGCTTTTAATGATTTCGGCAATATGCAAAAAGAGCTGGAATCGAAAAATATTATACCCGTCAGCGCAGAAGTAGAATGGATACCGACGACAACGGTTTCACTCTCCGAAGAATACGCGCAGGACGTTTTAAAGCTGGTCGACAAACTCGAACAGGATGAGGATGTGCAGAAAGTATTTCACAATTTGGTTTAGAACGCATGAAGCCAGAGGCACGAAGCTCGACGCATTCATAAATATAAAAAGTCCTTTGCATCAGCAGAGGACTTTTTATTTATAGAAAAAAATGAAAAATAATTTTACTGATACATTTCAGAATGTAAGCTTCACGCTTCATGCTTCACGCTTCAAGCCTTAGGCCTTACGCCTTAAGCGTTAAGCTTACTATGCCCCTTACTATACCTAAAATAAATCACCAGTCCGAGTATCATCCACAAAAACGCTACGAGCAGTGTTCGATTGTCGAGAGAAACAATCATGGCTAAACAAAGGACGGCGCCTAAAATGGGTACCAGGGGTACTAATGGGGTTCTGAATGGACGCGGATGATCGGGATCTGCTTTTCTCATAATCACAATACCCACACAAACTAAAACAAAGGCAAGCAGAGTTCCGATACTGGTCAGGTCACCGGTAATATCTCCGGGCAGAAGCGTGGCGATCAATCCAACAAAAATAAATAAGAGGATATTTGACTTGTACGGAGTTCTGAATTTTGGATGCAGCACCGAAAACACTTTTGGTAATAAACCGTCGTTGGACATTGAATAGAACACCCTGCTTTGGCCAAGCAGCATAACCAATATAACAGAAGAAAAACCAGCTAATATGCCGACCGTGACCCATTTGGCGAGCCAGTGATAGTGAGTCATATAGGTTTCAATAGCATATGCGACAGAAGCTTCTTTACCTGCGCGCTGAAAGTCAGTATAGGGTGCTACTCCGGTAAGGACCCAGGAAAAAAGTACATATAAAATTGTGCAAACGACGAGGGAGCCAAGGATGCCGATCGGCATATCCTTTTTCGGATTTTTGGCTTCCTGTGCAGCTGTGGATACGGCATCGAATCCAATGAAAGCAAAAAATACGATTGCCGCTCCCCGTAACACACCACCCCACCCATGCCGGAAGAAATTCGTATAAGTGTATTCTGAACCATCGGGAAGTATCGCCGGTTTGGCGTCTGCCGGTATCATGTAAGGATGGTGATTGGACGGGTTGATAAATTGCCAACCGATGGCAATGAATAGTAAAACGATCGACACTTTAACAACTACGATAATCGAATTCACAACCGCTGATTCCTGAGTGCCTTTAATAAGTAAAAGAGAAAGTGCCAGAAGTATAAATAATGCAGGCATATTTAAAATGCCATGATGCATAACGCCGGTGGTGGTATCCAAAAACTTATCAAGAGGTGAGTGACACCACTCATAAGGAATCCGGTTATTAAATAATTTGTTCAGGAATTCACTCCATGCGATGGATACCGTTGCCGCACCCAGGGCATATTCAAGCACAAGGGCCCAGCCGATAATCCAGGCGACGAGTTCTCCCATGGTAGCATATGCGTAGGTATAAGCGCTGCCGGCAATAGGGATCATAGATGCGAATTCAGCATAACAGAGTCCCGCAAACGCACAGCCTATTGATGCGACGATAAATGAAACGGTAACAGCAGCACCGGCATGACCGCCGGCAGCAGCAGCTGTTCTTACAAATAAACCGGCACCGATGATGGCTCCGATACCGAGGGCGATCAGGTTCCAGGCCCCCAGGGTTCTTTTTAAACTTTTTTCAGAATCTGCAGCCTGGGCCAAAAGGGAACTCAAGGTCTTTTTTCTGAACAAGTTCATAAGCGTATTTTGATTTTGAATGGCAATTATAAAGTTTGTAAAGTAAACAAATATTCCAATTCACCCATTTTTTAAGGTCCAATTCATTCAAGGATCATTTTGCCGTACGGAGAATATTCGATTCTTTGCATACAAATCATTACATGAAGAAACCCGGACTAACTACCTGGATCATGCTGGCTATGTTTGCCGGAATCTGTACCGGATTACTGATTCATTATCTGGCAGGGCAGGTCTGGATCTTTCGTTTTTCAGACGGCATGTCCATACTGACCGATATTTTCCTGCGCCTGATCAAGATGATCATTGCTCCGCTTGTTTTTTCAACATTGGTAACGGGTATTGCAAAAATGGGCGATACAAAAGCAGTCGGCCGAATCGGCATTAAAACGATGGCCTGGTTTCTGGGTGCCTCCCTGATTTCCCTGATGCTGGGCCTGGTCATTATGAACCTCGTAAACCTGGGATCCAGCCTGCAACTTCCGATACCGGCAGTAACCGACGCAGCCGGTCCCGACGCCAGTTCACTATCCTTCAGAACATTCATTACCCACACATTCCCGAGAAGTTTTGTGGAAGCCATGGCCAACAATGAGATCCTGCAGATCGTTGTATTCGCCATCTTTTTTGGAATCGCCACAGCAGCTGTGGGAGAAAGGGGAAAAATATTTATCCGTGGCCTGGACGCACTTACCGAGATCATCCTGAAAATAACGGGCTATATCATGCGATTTGCACCTGTTGCCGCTTTCGCCGCCGTCTCCGCCATTCTTTCCCTGAAAGGCCCTGAGATCCTGCTCACTTATGGAAAATTCATCGGGGCGTTCTACGGTTCAGTCCTGGTGCTCTGGATCCTGCTGATCAGTGTCAGTTATCTCTGGATTAGGAAAAAAGTATTTCTTATTCTCGGAAATGTAAAAGACCAGGTGCTGCTCGCATTTACCACAGCCAGTTCAGAAGCTGCTTTTCCGAAACTGATCGAAGAGCTGGAAAAATCAGGATGTCCGAATAAGATTGTGAGTTTTGTCCTGCCCTTGGGATATTCGTTTAACCTGGACGGAAGTATGTTGTATATGGGTTTTTCATCGCTGTTTATAGCCCAGGCTTATGGAATGCATTTGTCTGTTGGAACCCAGCTGACCATGTTACTGGTACTGATGCTCACGAGTAAGGGCATTGCCGGTGTACCCCGCGCGTCTCTGGTGGTGATCGCGGGTACCTTGTCCATGTTTCACATTCCCCAACAGGGTTTACTACTCCTGCTCGGCATCGACCAGATCCTGGATATGGCCAGAAGTGCAACCAATGTGGTGGGAAACAGTCTGGCATCAGCAGTTATCTGTAAAATGGAGGGTGTACTGGAAGCCTGAGCCTTATTTTCAATTCAATTATTAAATCTTAATTTGGCGACCGGTACTGTTGAAGAACATGGATCCGGGTTTAATGTTTAAATATGGGAACTTTTCTGGCTATTACTTTCAGGGACCTGATCAACCCGGAATTTTATATTAATAATGGCGGCCTCTGGGTGTTGTTGTTTATCGTTTTTGCCGAAACCGGCCTGATGGTTGGATTTTTTCTTCCGGGCGACAGTCTGTTGTTCGTGGCAGGGATTTACAGCCAGAACCTGATCGATAAACTCATTACGGGTGGCAGTGGCAGCAATTTTTTTGACCTGATTATCCTGTGGATACTGGTTTCAGCTTGCGGCATCATGGGTAATATGGTTGGCTACTGGTTTGGAAAAAAAAGCGGCCACTATCTTTTTCAACGCAAAGACAATTTTTTCTTTAAGCAAAAACACCTGCTGGACGCAAAAGCGTTTTATGAAAAGCATGGCGGCCAGGCCATCATCTTTGCCAGGTTCCTGCCCATCATCCGAACATTTGCTCCCATCGTTGCGGGTATTGTTCAGATGGATAAAAAGAAATTCGTTTATTATAATGTGGTCGGTTGTGTGGCCTGGGTATTTCTTATGTTGTTTGCCGGGCATTATGGTTACCGGTTCTGTTTGAAGAAATTCAATTTCGATCTGAAAAAGCATCTCGAAGTGATTGTTATCGGCATTGTGCTTATTACCACACTCCCGGTTCTCTACAAAATGTTCTTTGGCAAAAAAGCCAGCTCGCATCCCGGAGAAATATAATCTGATCATGAACCCGACGACTGCCACCCCGCGCAACTATGGAATATTTCATTTGACGGTGATCGTTGCCGCATTGGGTTATTTCGTGGACATCTACGACCTGCTCTTGTTTACCATTGTGAAAAAAGAGTCGATGCTGCAGGTGGGTTCCACGGATGCCACCCTGCTGGCCGACAGCAGCCGGGTGATCAACTGGCAAATGATCGGTCTCCTGATCGGTGGTATCTGCTGGGGGATGCTGGCGGACAAAAAGGGCAGACTATCCGTACTCTTCGGTTCAATCCTTTTGTACTCTCTGGCTAATTTCATCACAGCGTTTGTGCACACCGTCGACCAGTATGCGCTTTGCCGTTTTGTAGCCGGCCTGGGTCTGGCAGGCGAACTGGGTGCAGGCATCACATTAGTGAGTGAATTGCTGCCCAGGGAAAAAAGAGGTATTGGAACGTCCATGGTTGCAGGAATCGGTTTAATTGGTGCCGTTGCCGCCTATTATACGTACCAGTTGACCAGGGACTGGCGTCTTTGTTATAAAATCGGAGGTGGGCTGGGTATTGTGTTACTTATTTTGCGGGTGAGTGTTTCTGAATCCGGGATGTTCCTGCAAACCAAACAGGAAACCACGCAAAGGGGTAATTTTTTAATGTTCTTTAACCGGAAAGACCGTTTCCGGAAATATATGAACGCCATCCTGATCGGTTTGCCCTGCTGGTATGTGATCGGCATCCTGATCAATCAGAGCGACCGTTTCGCAAAAACCATGTATGGCAGTAACAGCCTGGATTCCGGAAGATCCATCATGCTGGCCTATGTTGCCATTTCCATAGCTGATGTACTTGCGGGATTTATTTGCCAGTGGTTCAAAAGCCGAAAAAAGGCATTGTTTCTTTTCTATTGTCTGGCTTGTATTTCCGGAGTATTATTTTTCAGCAGCCTTAATGCAAACGATGGAGCCATGTATTTTTTCTGCGCCCTGCTGGGATTCTCCACCGGATTCTGGGCCATATTTGTAACCATGGCAGCAGAACAGTTTGGTACCAACCTGCGCGCCACAGCTGCGACGACCGTCCCCAATATGGTACGCGGTGCCCTTCCCCTGATGAATCTGCTTTTTCTGAACCTCTTTCAAAAAACCTGGGGCCTCGGCCTGATCCCGAGCGGCATCATTACCGGAATCATCGTGCTCTCTATTGGCTTGATGGCTTTTTATTTTACGGAGGAAACCTATCATAAAGACCTGAATTATGTTGAGCAATGAACCGGTCGCGGTCGGGGTGGGTTGAATCCCTATCTTCGCGCCGGATTTTTTCAGCAAACGCTTATCGATGAAATTTCTGATCATTCGTTTTTCTTCCATCGGGGATATCGTGCTGACCACGCCGGTGATCCGCGGCCTCAAAAAACAGGTTCCCGATGCGGAAATTCATTTTCTGACGAAGTCAACCTACCTGCAAATTATTTCTTCAAATCCTTACATCGATAAGATCCATTACCTGGAGCAGAGCCTGCTGGCCGTCATCACCGAATTGAAAAAGGAAAATTTCGACTATATTATCGACCTGCACCACAATCTCCGGTCGATGAAAGTAAAAGATGCGCTGAAAGTCAAATCCTATGCATTCAATAAACTCAATATCCGCAAATGGATATATACGAGTTTTAAATGGAATACCCTGCCGGATGTCCATATTGTGGACCGATATATGGAAACAGTTGCGGGACTGGGGGTAACAAACGACGGAGCAGGGCTGGATTATTTTATTGCGAAGGAAGACGTCATTAATGAAAAAGACCTGCCCACCTCGCATCTGGCGGGGTATATCGGCATCGTAATCGGCGCTGCGCTGAATACAAAAAAATACCCGCTCCATCATCTGAAAAAACTTTGTGAACTGCTGGACCATCCCATTGTCCTGCTTGGGGGTCTCGAAGATGCAGACGAAGGTGATCGTATCGCATCATCAGATAAAATCAAGATTTATAATGCCTGCGGGAAATTCGGATTGAACGAATCGGCAGATCTCGTGAGGAGGGCCAAGCTGATTGTAACCAATGATACCGGCCTCATGCATATCGCAGCTGCATATAAAAGACCGGTCATTTCTCTCTGGGGTAATACGGTTCCGGAATTTGGTATGTATCCTTATTATGGCAGCCGGTTTCTTCGGGGCGGTGGGTCAAACCTGCATCAGCTTCCTTATGACATCATGGAAATAAAAAATCTGCGCTGCCGTCCCTGTTCCAAGATCGGTTATGATTCCTGCCCCCTGGGACATTTTAAGTGTATGGAAAAAATAGATCCGCAAGAAGTACTCATCAGGATTAAAGCAAGGCTTGCTGCTATTTAATATGCTGACCCGTCCAGGTTCCGTCTTTGGTAAATATGTTATACCCCACAACAGAATCAAAGCAGAGATATTTCCCATCCCAAATACCTTTCACATCAAAATGATTATAAATACCGGGTGCGGCTTTAATGTAAAAACCGGTCCATTCACCCTGGGCATCAAAAGTTAACATTAGCTGTTGGGTAGCTATTGAAACATATCCAATCAGTTCATCGGTATTGTTGAAAACATATAATCCCTTCCATGCCGGATTTTTGGGATGATATTCGTTATGGTACATGGGGTTTAGCGTCTTATTCATATCCGGATTCAGCTCGTAATGATTCAAAGGGTTTATGGTACTGTTGTATTCGGGATTCACGTCGTTGTTATGAGCCGGATTGATATTCCAGTTGTATTTCGGATTGATATAGGAATTTTTTTCAGGATTCATTGTACTATTGTACGTGGGACTGAGATTGATATCCACTTTGGGGTCGTGCCGGTTTTCCAGCGCCTGGGCAAAAAGGGAACTTTCGAACAACAAGGCAGTAAAAAGGGACAGGAGTAAAATTCTTTTCATTTATTTTTTTTCAATGGTTTACAATTCAATATACCGGGTTTCGCAGGTTAAATTACGTAATATTCATTAGTCTTTCATTTTACATGGATATGTGTCCATCTCCCATTTTTATCAAACAGGTTATAGCCACTCTGATTGTCGTAACAAAGAAACATGCCTGTCCATACACCGAACAGGGTAAAATAATTAAACATTGAACGGCCCGCTTTCACATAATACCCGTTCCAGGTTCCGCTGTTGTCGAAGGAAAGCATTACGTTTTGTGTGGCAACGGAAATGTATCCGAATAACTGATTGGAATCATTAAATAGGAATAATCCCTTCCAGGTTTCTGTTGAAGGCCGCAGGCTCCGCATGATCACGGGATTCAGCACATCATTCGACTGTGGATTCAGTTGCAGGTTGATCATCGGGTTGATCGACGAATTCCGGGTGGGGTTGACTGAATTTTCTTTAAGGGGATTCATGTTCCAGTTTGCTGCAGGACTGATGGAAAGGTTGCTGTCGGGATTGATTTGCGGATTAATGAAAGGGTTTAGGTTGGCATCTTTTTTTGGATCATGTCCTTTAAATGCCATATCGACCTGGGCTTGTTTTGCGGCAGCTTCATCCTGAGCAGGGTGTGTTGTACTATCCTGCTGCGTTGTTGCAACAGTACTATCATTCTGTGCCGGAAGCGCGGAACTGAAAAACAGAAAAATCACCAAAATCACTTTTCCTCGCATACGAATAACAGGTTGTTATAACGTTGGATTCAATGCGACTTTTCGCCGGATACGAGGATGAAATAAGGGAAAAATTAGAAGGACAGGCCAAAGGTAGCATGGATGGTTGATATTGTCAATAGTAAGACTAGCGAAGTATGAGAGTATGGGAGTATGGGAGTGTGGATGT
>JBGPBW010000114.1:0-14872 GCA_041481385.1 Puia sp. | reverse complement strand
GGAAGCCAATTTGTTACTATTTCTTCTTTAGTTTTCATAAATTCATTCCTGGATTCAGCTAATTAAATCATTTCGCCAAACAACATCATGTAATTTAGCAAATAGTTGAGTCATGATTAAAATCTATTACCCTCATTATGCTTTCAAGATCAAAGAAGAGGAATCCGGCAAGGAATTCATTTTTGATGAACAAAGGAAACAATGGGTGCGTCTGACAGAAGAAGAATGGGTTCGACAGAATTTTGCACAGTACCTGCTCCAGGTAAAAAAATATCCGTCAAGTTATATTGCCGTAGAAAAGAAAATGAAGCTGGGCGAAATGAACAAGCGTTTTGACATCCTGGTTTTTAACAAGGCCGCCAAACCCTGGATGATGATCGAGTGTAAGGCCATGAATAAACCGCTCGACAAAACAGTGCTCTGGCAGGCACTTCACTATAACCTCGCTATACCGGTAAAATACCTGGTGATTACCAACGGTCAGCAATGTCACGCTTATAAGAAAGCCGTTCTGGATTTTGAGGAAATGAATGTTCTGCCTACTTACGACGAATAGGCTAAAGGCATTAGGCTTAAAGCGTAAGGCTTAACGCCTAACGCCTAACGCTAAACGCAATAAATATTAGTGCGATATTATTAATTCCGATGAGTACCAAAAGGTACTCATTTTTTATAAAGTACCTTGTTAGTAGATGAATTAAAGAATGCAGTAAGCGAAATATGTAATAGGCCTTAAGCTTTAAGCCTTAAGCGTTAGACGTTAGGCGTTAAGCGTATTACGGAAATATTCCCAGTTCCGCATAACTGGTCCCTACTTTATTGATTGCCACGACATAGGCTGCAGTACGCATATCGGGAATCGCTGGATTGCTTTTCCAGCAATTCATGATTTCGTGTGTAGCAGTGATCATGGTTTCTTCAAGGCCGCTGTATACCAGGTCGGCTTCTTCGGGACCGTGCATAATGAATTCCCTTTCGTCAGCCCGCACTTTTTTTCCGCTAAGTTCTTCCAACTGCCCGAGAATATGGGAATTCAGATTTTCCGTAAACCTCTTCTCCAGTCGTCCATAACGTACATGACTCAGGTTCTTCAGCCATTCAAAATAAGAAACCGTTACCCCACCTGCATTCAAATACATGTCGGGAATGACCAGTATACCCTTTTTTATAAATACTTCATCGGCCTCCGGTGTTAGCGGACCATTTGCTGCTTCACCTATGATTTTCGCTTTTATGCGCGGGGCATTTTCGCTGTTGATTACATTTTCCAGGGCAGCGGGAATCAGGATATCGCAATCCATTTCCAACGCATCAGTGGAGTTTTCTATATTGGTTGCTCCGGGAAAATTCAGAATGGACCCTGTTTTTTTCCTGTGCTGAAAAACCTCTTCTTCGTTCAGTCCGGCAGGATTTGTAATGGCGCCTTCATATTCTGCCAGTCCGATTACTTTGGCTCCTCCCTCACGGAAAAACTTTGCGGCATGATATCCAACATTACCCAACCCCTGCACGACAACGGTTTTACCTTCAATGCCGGTATGCAATCCCAGTTTTTCCATCACATCGGGCATCAGGCAAACTTCCCTTACACCATAATATACACCCAGTCCGGTGGCTTCTTTTCTGCCGCGAACACCACCCTGTGTAACGGGTTTGCCAGTAACACAACCAAGGGCATCAATTTCGCCAGGACGCATGCTCATATAGGTATCCAGTATCCAGGCCATTTCTCTTTCTCCGGTGCCGTAATCGGGAGCGGGCACATCGGTACCCGGACCAATAAAATTTTTCTTTATGAGTTCTGATGTATACCTGCGCGTAATTTTTTCCAAATCGTAGGCCGAATATTTTTTGGGATCAATGGCAATACCCCCTTTTGCACCGCCAAATGGGACATTCACGATGGCACACTTAAAAGTCATCAGGGCTGCCAGGGCCATTACTTCATCCAGATTTACTGAAAGTGAAAATCGAATACCTCCCTTGCAGGGTGTTTTATGATGGGAATGCTGAACCCGGTATGCTTTAATCACTTCTATCTTATCCCCGATCTTAACGGGGAAATACATCCGGTAAACCGCATTGCACTGTTTGATTTGTTCCAGCACACCGGGATCCCAACTGGTGAATGGTGTTGCCTTATCAAAGCTTTTCTCTACCGCTTCAAAAAACTTATATTCATTTCTGGCAGCCATAAATCGTTTTTATATGTTGAATTAATTTCGAAACATCATAAATCATTTTTTTCGAGGCGGCTTAATTTCCGGTCCAGGCTGATGAGGTAAACAAATAAACCTGCAAGAATGATCATTAATACCGCCACCACCACGAAAATTTTTCCATTGGACCGCAAGACATCCGCCATTTGTGGTTTTTCCTTTTGCAAACTATCCTGCGCACGGACCAGAAAGGTCGTCAGCAAACCGGAAACTAAAAAAAATGTGCGCAATAATATTTTACCCATGTAATTCATGTTTTAATTTAAATAGCTGCAAACGGATGCGCAGTGTGGTAATCCATACAGCTAAAAGGGCCCACCCGGGTATGGCGCCGAAATAAAAAATCAGGCGCATACGGCTGTCGATGTCTTTGGTATTGAATGCCGGATTGCCCATACCTCCCGGATGGAGACTTTCCACCATCCTTGGTATGATCCAGATGGTCGGAAAAAGCATCGCAAATGCGAATACATTATACACTGCGCTGATGCGTGCAGATTTGTCCAGATCTGTGAGCGAATTCCTTAGCACGAAATAAGCCAGGTAAATCAGCAAGGCGATTGCCGCACCCAGTTGCTTGGGGTCGTTGCTCCAGAAGTCACCCCAAGTATACCTTGCCCATATTGAACCGGTGAGCAACCCGAGAACACCAAAAACGATTCCTGTTCTGGCGTATTCCGTGGCAAATAAATCATCAGAGGGACGGCCATGCCTGAGGTATCGGACTGAATATACTACAGAGACGATAAATAAAATCATCATGACAAACCACATGGCTACATGAAAATAGAGATTGCGAATGGTTTCGTTCAGGATCGGTTTTACTGGAACTGAACCTAAAAACCCGGCTGCAAATGTGTAGAACAATAAAGCGATACTCAGTATTTTCCACCAGTTCTTACGAAGCATATGGTATATTAAAGGGGCAGGAGTGCCGGTTATTTCGGCAGGCAAAAATAGGATAAGGCAGCCAAAACTTAAAAACTTGCTTCGCTAGTCCTTCCAAAGAAACGGAAATAGTATCACGGACAATAGAACCACCAATACGTCGAAACAAGACAAAAGACCGATGATGGAAACCAGGCCAGATTGAAATACATCGGTAAAAGCCAAGGTGGACAAACGCATAAGCAACAGCAGCTGTGGTATGATCAGAGGAAATCCTAAAATGGCCATCATGGCCGCATTCTGTTGGGCTCTTGCTGCAATGGCAGCAAGAAAACTAAAAACCAGGCTGATGCTGCAGGCGCCAAAACATGAAATTCCAAGAAAAAGTACTGGATGAGCAATCGGTGAGCCGAGTAAAAGATTAAAAAGCAAAAGACTTATTCCATTCATCAGTAACATTAACGCCGCGTTGAACAGAATTCGGGCCAGGATGAAATGAACGGGACTGCAAAGGGAATAAAAATACAGTTGTCTGCCTTTGCCTTCCTGCAAAAATGTTTTGGCGACAGCATTTACACAAATAAACAATTGCATCATCCAGAACAATCCATTCCAAACCATATTTTCAGGCTGACCCATGGCCATATACAATACAAAAATGGTTGAGGCCACGTAGAGTAAAACCCCATAAAAGCTATATTGCTGGCGGAATTCCAGCAAAATATCTTTTTTAATCAGGGTGATAATGAGCCGGGATTGATGGAGCATTATTTCTTTACAGTTATTTTAACAAATCGCCTTTTTCGTAACATAGCCGGCATCTGGGTTCGTAAAGATCCATGTTTCCGATGAGCAACTGACCGGCTTTTCCTGTTTTTCTATAGGAATAGTTCGCGATTTGGCCACATTGCATACATATGGCATGCAACTTGGTGATGTATTCCGCTTTAGAAAGCAAGACGGGCATTTGACCGAACGGTTTTGCCTGGTAATCCATGTCCAGTCCGGCTACGATAACACGGGTCCCCTGCAAAGCCAGGGTGTCGCAGACTTCGGGTAGTGTTTCATCAAAGAACTGCGCTTCATCAATGCCAACCACATCTACCGATGAAGCCTGATCCAGTATGGCTCTTGCGTTCGGGACAGGGATGGATTGTATCGTATTTTCATCATGTGAAACAATATTTTCGGGATGATAACGCTTGTCAGTTAGTGGTTTGAAAATACCAACGCGCAGATTGGCAATATGAGCCCGGCGGAGTCTTCGGATGAGTTCTTCCGTTTTACCTGAGAACATGGATCCACAGATCACTTCTATCCATCCGCGTCTTTCAAACTGAATGGAAGGTTCTATAAACATGGCTGGGCTGAATTTGGTTAAATATTTGCTTTAATTTTGTATAACGGTTTAATTTTTCTTTTAAACGCATAATGGAAAAACTTCAGCAACTCATCAGCAAGTTAAACGAACAATGCGAACAAAACGAAAGTGCGCTTCAAATGCTTGTTACCTTAAAACAGATTGAGGCCGAACTTACACAACTACATACGATAACCGTCACGGGACGAAAAAACCCGGGTGTATCAGTCGTGATGCCTTCTATGCTCGTTGCTCACCGGGTGGTGGAAGAATATATCCAAAAAGTGGATACAACGGCAAAACAGGCAGAACCGAATTTCCAGACAGCGGAAAATATAACTGTACCTCCAGGCCACGCGGCCTGGATGGGTGATCCACTTGTGGAAATACCTACATTGTCTCATCAACCCAATAACCGCGAGATCAACGATCTGATCGGGAACAGCACATCCATCAATGATAAACTCAAATCGGGCAACACGATAGAACTTGGCACTGTTCTAAAAGCTTCCCCGGTGAAAGAATTACGCAAGGCCATCGGGGTAAACGATCGTTTTGTATTTATCAATGAACTATTCCGGGGAGATGAACCTATGTATGAAAGAAGTATCAAAACCATCAATAATTTCCGAATTCTTCCGGAGGCTGAATACTGGATGGAAAGGGAGTTGAAAATAAAACTCGGATGGGATGATTCCAGAGAAATTGTACAGCATTTCTATCAGCTGGTCAGGAGACGGTTCTCCTGAATATACCGGACGATTTTTTCAGTGGCTCCTCTTCGTGCATATACATAATCGCGGGCTGCTTTGCCATGAAATGCATACTCTTCTTCATTTGTCAGCAGACGACTAAATACAGATTCTGCTTCCAGTGCATTATCAATAATAATCACACCACCGGCTTCCGCGAGCTCCATGACTTCTATGAATTTCTCTATTACAGGCCCGGTAACCACTGGTTTTCCGTAAACAGCCGCTTCCAGAACATTGTGCACACCGTCGTCTCCAAAACCACCACCAACATAACAAATCTTTCCATAAGCATATAGCCGTGCCAGCATACCAATATTGTCAACGATCAGTACATTCGCCTGCTGAAGCTGTTCTGACGCGGAAATGTCCGTCTCCTTCCTGTTCCGGATTTGTTTTTCGAGTTCAGAATATCGCACCGAACGGTGAAACAGACTCTCCATATCCCTGAGATGGTCTTCTTCGATCTCATGCGGGGCAATTATAAAGCGGATGAGTGAATGGGTATTTGCGTAATGATCAAGCTCTTCCTCGTCTTCCTCCCATGTACTTCCTGCAACAATTACTGTGTGTCCCTTGCAAAAGGCGTCGATCACAGGCATAGGCTCTTCAGCTCTGGCTATATCCGTCACCCGGTCAAATCTGGTGTCGCCACTCACAAATATGGAGTGATTGATACCAATCATTTCGAGTAATAACCTGGAAGGCTCATTCTGAACAAAAAATGCATGAAAACTATCCAGCATCAAACGGTGAATATTACCATACCACTTAAAAAAGGGCTGGTCAGACCTGAACAAAGGGGAAATCAGCAAGGCAGGAATTTTTCTTTTTCTCAATTCACGCAGGTAATAGTACCAGTAATCGTACTTAATCCATAGGACCAGGTTCGGATTAACCAGATCGATAAACCTTTTCGCATGAACGGAGGAATCCATGGGCAGGTAAAATACGTGATCGGCTCCTGAGTAATCCTTTCTGATTTCATAACCTGATGGAGAAAAAAAAGTTATGACTACAACGATATCCGGATATTGTTTGCGAAGGGCTTCGATAACCGGCCGGCCCTGCTCAAATTCACCCAAAGAAGCACAGTGCATCCAAATCCGCTGCTTTCCGTGTATTTCTGCCGCCCGGATTGTTTTAAATATCCCTTCTCTTCCCTTCAACCAGGCGGCTGCTTTACGATTCCATGGAGAAACAATCCGGACGAATAGCTGATAAATCCAGAGAAACAAATTGTATAAAACGAGCGTCAATTAGGTAGGTTTGATGATTCTGCCAACAAATGTAACCCTTTCCGCATACCGTTCATAACTGATTGAGTCATTGCATATACCATTATTTTAGCGTAGGTTTGTGCCCGTTAATCAGAGCAATATGCGGCCAATTCAAATGGTGGACCTGAAGGGTCAATATTCCAGAATACAGGAAGATGTAGATCTGGCGATACGAGGAGTTTTAGAATCGACAGCATTCATAAATGGTAAACCTGTTAGTGATTTTTCGTCGGCCCTGGGGAAATACCTTGGAATCAACCACGTTATTCCCTGTGCCAATGGCACCGATGCCCTACAGATCGCACTAATGGGTCTCGGTCTTGAACCGGGCGACGAAGTTATTACCCCCTCTTTTACTTTTATTGCTACTACTGAAGTAGTAGCCCTGCTCAGACTTAAACCCGTTTTTGCTGATGTGGATGCCAAAACATTTTGTCTGGATCCGGCTTCACTCGAAAAACAAATTACCAAAAAAACGAAAGCCATTGTCCCCGTTCATCTATATGGCCAGTCTGCTCCGATGAAAGAAATCATGGATCTGGCAAATGGCTATGGACTAAAAGTGATTGAAGACAATGCCCAGGCCATAGGTGGTGATTATATTTCCCCGGATGGAAATTCCTTTAAAACAGGTTCTATAGGTACAATCGGAACTACTTCCTTTTTCCCATCCAAAAACCTGGGAGCTTATGGTGACGGAGGCGCTCTATTTACAAATGATTCCTCCCTTGCGGAAATCTTCAAAATGATCGCCAATCATGGACAGTCAAAAAGATACTATCATGAACTCGTCGGGTGTAACAGCCGCCTCGATACGATTCAGGCTGCCATCCTGAATGTAAAGCTGCCGCTGTTGGATGAATTTATAAACAGGCGCCGGGAAGCTGCAGATTATTATGACCGGGCTTTTGCCGGTCATCCGAAAATCAGGACACCTTACCGTGCCAGTTATTCCAGGCATGTATTTCACCAGTACACCCTGATCCTCGAAGGCGCAAATCGTGACAAACTCAACGAATTCCTTGCAGCCAGAAAGATTCCTTCGATGATTTATTATCCGGTACCGGCACACCGGCAGAACATGTTTGCTTCTTTTAAATCAGGATTGCAACAACTGGAAGTCACTGACTGGCTCACAGAACGCGTTATATCGCTGCCTATGCATACTGAACTGGATGAAGAGCAGTTGGCGTTTATTTGCAACAGCGTACTGGAATTTCTTCACTAACCTTATCTAAACCTTAACCTGAAGTATTTACCATGAAAATTGCTGTAGTTGGAACCGGATACGTAGGACTCGTAACGGGAACCTGTTTTGCCGAAACTGGCAACGACGTCACCTGCATTGACATAGATGCAAAAAAAGTTAAAAAACTTGGTGATGGCGAAATCACAATATATGAACCAGGTCTTAATAAGCTATTCCTCAGAAACCTGAAAGAAGAAAGATTAAAGTTCACAACTGATTTGGCTGAGGGAATTAAGGATGCGGGTATCATCTTCCTGGCCCTTCCTACTCCACCCGGCGCTGATGGATCGGCTGACCTGCGTTTTGTACTTGGTGTTTCTGAACAGATTGGAAATCTGATAACCGACTATAAAGTGATTATCGATAAAAGTACAGTGCCCGTAGGTACCGCGGAAAAAGTGCACGAAGCTATTGCAAAAAATTTCAAGGGTGAATTTGATGTTGTTTCAAATCCGGAATTCCTGAGAGAGGGCGTTGCTGTGGATGATTTTATGAAACCTGATCGGGTGGTGATCGGAACTTCTTCTGATCGGGCGCGTAAAGTCATGGAAGAACTATACAATCCTTTCGTTCGCCAGGGCAATCCCATCATTTTTATGAACGAAAGGTCGGCGGAACTCACCAAGTACGCGGCCAACGCTTTCCTCGCGACCAAAATCACATTCATGAATGAAATTGCGCAACTCTGCGAGAGGCTTGATGCGGATGTGGATATGGTCAGGCGTGGTATCGGCAGCGATGAACGCATTGGCAAGCGTTTTCTTTTCCCCGGAATCGGTTACGGGGGAAGTTGTTTTCCAAAAGATGTGCAGGCGCTTGTCAAATCCTCCAATGAAGTGAATTACGAGTTTAAGATCCTAAATGCCGTAATGGATATTAACGAAAAACAGAAGATGCACCTCATCCCAAAAATAAAAAAATACTTCACCGGTAATCTGAAAGGAAAACATTTCGCACTGTGGGGACTCGCTTTTAAACCCAATACAGATGATATTCGTGAAGCGCCCGCACTTTATATCATCGACGCATTAAGGAAGGAGGGTTGCACCCTTTCAGTATATGATCCTGAAGCCATGGCAAATGTTAAAACACAGATCGGGGACATTGTAAAATACGGTGAGAATCAATACGATGTTCTGGAAAATGCTGATGCACTGATTATCGCGACGGAATGGAATGAATTCCGAACACCGAATTTCCTGAAGATGGTAACTTCAATGAAAAACAAAGTGATATTCGACGGAAGAAATCTTTTTGATATCAATGCGATCCGGGAATTGGGATTTTACTACGAGAGTATCGGGCGGGCCACAGCCATTCCGGCAAATAATCACCATAAAAGGTAAGCATGAGCAGAAAAAGGGTTCTCATTACCGGCGCTGCCGGATTTTTAGGGTCCCATCTATGTGACCGCTTCATCAAAGAAGGATTCCATGTTATCGGAATGGATAACCTCATCACCGGTGACCTTGGGAATATCCAGCACCTGTTTAAACTGGAACAATTTGAGTTTTATCATCAGGACGTAAGCAAGTATATTCATGTTGCCGGATCCATTGATTATATTCTCCATTTCGCCTCTCCCGCCAGCCCGATCGATTATCTGAAAATTCCGATACAAACGCTGAAAGTGGGCTCGCTGGGAACACATCATTGCCTGGGTCTTGCCAAAGCCAAAAATGCACGAATCCTGGTTGCATCCACTTCGGAAATTTATGGAGATCCGCTTGTGCATCCGCAACCGGAGGAATATTGGGGTAATGTAAATCCCATAGGTCCCCGGGGCGTGTATGATGAAGCGAAAAGATTCCAGGAAGCCATTACCATGGCATATCATACTTTTCACAATCTCGAAACCCGCATTGTGCGTATTTTTAATACATATGGCCCCCGCATGCGCCTCAATGACGGCAGGGCCCTGCCTGCCTTCATCGGTCAGGCGCTCCGGGGTGAAGACCTCACTGTTTTCGGTGACGGCAGCCAAACCCGGTCCTTCTGTTACGTGGATGACCTCATCGAAGGCATCTATCGCCTGTTAATGAGCGATTATTCTTTGCCTGTTAATATTGGAAATCCTTCAGAAATATCCCTGAAGGACTTTGCCGAAGAAGTGATTACCCTAACAGGTACTAACCGAAAAATTATATATAAACCGCTGCCAGCAGATGACCCTAAGCAGCGCAAGCCGGATATCAGCAAAGCAAAAAAAATATTAGATTGGGAACCAGTTACCGGTCGCAAAGAAGGCCTGCGAATTACATATGAGTATTTTAAATCCCTTCCTCCGGAAGAATGGTTTAAGCAGCCCAAGGAATTCAAAAGCACATAAACGATTTGAAAATTTCAGAGTGATGAATCCATTTAAGAGGACAATCATGATCACCGGCGGAGCTGGTTTTATCGGATCTCATCTGGTACGATTGTTTGTTACTAAATATCCCGATTACCGCATTATTAACCTGGATGCGCTGACGTATGCCGGAAATCTGGAAAACTTACGGGACATAGAAGCTTATCCTAATTATATATTCGAAAAAGGCGATATTACTGACCAGGAGGGGATACAAGACCTTTTCGAAAAATATGCTTTCGATGCCATTATTCACCTGGCTGCCGAAAGCCATGTGGACCGTTCTATAGCAGACCCACTTGCATTTGTAAAAACTAATGTGATGGGCACCTGCACTTTATTAAACATCTGCCGTAAACAATGGAATGCCAACTGGAACAATAAAATTTTTTACCACGTTTCCACTGATGAAGTATTTGGTTCCCTGGGCAGTGAGGGCTATTTTACAGAAACCTCGCCCTATGATCCACGCTCACCATATTCTGCTTCCAAAGCCTCTTCCGATCATTTTGTAATGGCCTATCACCACACATATGGATTGCCCGTGATCATATCCAATTGTTCCAACAATTATGGCTCTCATCATTTCCCGGAAAAACTCATTCCGCTGATGATCAACAATATAAAAAATAACCGTCCACTGCCGGTTTATGGTAAGGGAGAAAACATCCGGGATTGGTTGTATGTCGACGACCATGCCATCGCCATCGACCTTATTTTTCATAAAGGCAGAATCGGTGAAAAATACAATATTGGCGGTTTTAATGAATGGAAAAATATTGAAATCGTCCACCTCCTTTGCAGGATCATGGATAAAAAACTCGATCGCCTCCCGGGAGAATCGGCCAAACTGATCAGTTTTGTAAAAGACCGTCCGGGGCATGATCTGCGTTATGCCATCGATGCCACAAAACTCAATCAGGAACTGGGCTGGAAACCCTCCCTGCAATTTGAAGAAGGTCTTGAAAAAACGGTAGACTGGTATCTGGAAAATGAACAGTGGACCAAAGAGGTTACCACAGGTGAATACCAGCGCTATTATGAAAAACAATACCATAAGTAATGCCATTCACCATAACTTCCCTGCCTGGTGTTATTATTTTTGAACCTGCTGTATTCCCGGATGGGCGTGGTTTTTTTTTCGAATCCTATAACCGGCATCTGTTTCAGGTAAATCATATTGAGAATGACTTTGTGCAGGACAACCAGTCTTTCTCTGTTTACGGCGTGATCCGTGGATTACACTATCAACGCAAACCTTATGAACAGGCTAAACTGGTCAGGGTTTTACAAGGCAAAATCCTGGACGTGGTTGTCGACCTGCGGGTCGGATCGCCAGGTTTCGGAAAAACTTTGAGTATCGAATTATCGGCTGAAAATAGAAAACAGATATTTATTCCAAAAGGATTTGCTCACGGCTTTTCAGTATTGAGTGAAACAGCAACGATTTCTTATAAATGCGACCAGTTTTACAATAAACGAAGTGAATCCGGAATATGTTTTAATGATGATATACTAAAGATTGACTGGCAGATACCCGCGGGTAAAGAGCTCGTTTCTGAAAAAGATACCCACCTGGCAAACTTCAATCCATCTCTCAATGATTTTATCTATTCCGGGGATGCCTGAAAAAAAAACATATCGGGTAGCCGTTACCGGTAGCACCGGTCAACTGGGCAAGGAACTGGCGCGGATTGCTGGCGAACATCCAAAATTTCAATTTATATTTTTATCCAGGCAGGAATTTCCACTGGACGATCAGCCAGCAATGACCGGGTGGCTTCAAAAGAATCCCGTGGATGTATTTATACATACCGCCGCTTACACATTGGTTGATAAAGCAGAGTCAGAGAAAGAGAAAGCATTTTTGGTGAATGCATCGGCATGTGGACTGATTGCTTCGCATCTTTCAAAAAACAATTCCAGGCTCATATATATTTCAACAGACTATGTATTCGATGGTTCATCATCCAGTCCGCTTACGGAAAATGCTCCTACAAATCCGGTTAATTGGTATGGATCAACCAAACTGGAGGGAGAACGACTGGTTCTCCAGCATAACCCGAACAGCCAGGTCATCCGGACTTCCTGGGTTTTTTCTGCTTATGGTCATAATTTTGTAAAAACGATGATGCACCTGATGAGAGCAGGCCCGTCTGTAAGAGTAGTAGATGATCAGATCGGTTCCCCAACTTACGCCGGAGACCTTGCTGAAGCAATAATGCATATCCTTGAATCAGAGCATTTCGTCCCGGGTTTACTTCATTACTGCAATGAAGGCCAGTCCAGCTGGTTTACATTTGCTACAGAAATCAAAAAATTATCAGGAATTAACTGCGAAATTATCCCGATATCATCTTCCGGGTTTCCGACTGTCGCAAAAAGACCCGCTTATTCCTTAATGGACAATTCAAAAATAAAAAAAGTATATGGTCTTAGTATTCCGGACTGGAAAACCAGTTTGGCCTCGTGCATTCAAAAAATAAATCAGGGAGTGTAATAATGTTCTATACCTAATTGTTTTATTTAGCCATTTTGGCTTGTTGCATTTTGTCTGTTTTTAAACCGATAACCGGAGTTTCGCTTGGCTGTTCGTGTGCACCATACAAAAGTTCTTCATTTAAGTCCAGTACGTCACTTTGCAGCGCATAAATTTCATGAGTGAGTTTCTTAACTTTTTTCATGCCGATCATATATCCTACAGAGAAGATAAACAGCCCGGCAAATCCTACCTCCAGCATGTTAAGCTGGATAGCTTTCAACAAATCGATGACAGTTTCCATAAATTAAATTTTTTACAGGATTGGATTAAGCACACTTTAAAAGTACCCTAGGGAACTCACATCTACAACGTAAAATCACCCCTGTTTATTTTCCGTATTTCTACGGTTGGAAAGAAACCCTCCATTCCATTATTTCGTAATTAATTGATATTCAGCACGCTACAAGACAAACCCTTTCTGTTTATCTACGATGCCCCTTAGTCAATATTGATTTTTTATTGCTCTAATTCCACTAACGGTTTAAATCGTCATGAAAAATTTTTTCTGGGATCAGCAAAGCATGGAACTATTCATGATTTAATGCATTGATTCATCTAATTAGTCATCGGAATTAACTGAAGCGTTTCCATGATTAGATATGAACAATAATGCTTGAAAATTTTTGTGATTGAGATGAGGCGTTCGGAAGGTTAAGACAGTCATTCGGTAAAAACGGATTTTATCGAAAGTCAGGAGATTTATGTTTGGGGATGGTTCGCAAAAATGAGATCCTGCGAAAGGGATCATTTGCAATCCGGACATTTCAATGATATTAACCTTAAAAAATTGACGCGTATGTACAACAAAAAACTAATTATTCGTTTTTCATCAACCGGAAAAAATTCAATACTGGTATTTATGTTACTGTTACTTTCCTTTGGTTGTCATAAATCCAATATCAACGAAAAAGACAGGCGAAATTTCGATCAGGTGAATTTGGTAGCGAACTCCGATGAATACCATCCTGTAACCAAAGACACGACCCTGCTGAATGCCTTTGGTATTGCCTGGACACCGAACGGTATAGCCTGGGTGAATTCTGTAGGTGGTCATGTCAGCGAATTGTACAGTGCTGAAGGAGCCATAGTGAGACATCCGGTAAATATTCCTTCTCCTACGGATGTGACAGGAGGACTGCCCTGTGGAATCGTCTTCAGCACCGGCAAAGGCTTTAGCCTTTCCAATGGCCCATCTAATTTCCTGTTTTCTGGTTTCGACGGAGTCCTGTCTGGCTGGAATGGAGCGCTGGGAGATAACGCAAAACGAATCAAAAACCCACCTCATGCCAGTTATACAGGCCTTGCTATAGGGAGCAGCGGTGGTGAAAATTTTATTTATGCAGCAAATTTCGGAGCTAAAAAAATAGACGTATGGGATACCTCGTTTTCAAGGGTCCAGATGTCTTTTGTGGACCCAACATTGCCAGACGATTATTCACCATATAATATACAAGCCGTCGGTGATTGGCTATATGTGATGTATGCAGAATTAGCAACTTCTGGTCCCGGAGCGGGCCATGGAATTGCAGGCCCCGGAAAAGGATTTGTAAGTGTGTTTGCTACTGATGGCAGGTTTATCAGACGATTTGCTTCGCAGGGCACCCTCGATATTCCCTGGGGTGTTACAATTGCACCAGGCAAATTCCTTGACGATGACGATTTAAGCAACGACCGGGAGAATAATAACGGCGGATTTGGCGAAAAAGGCGTTGCCAATTACAACAATGACAATAATCAGCGGAAGCATGACCCCAAAGATCCATTGATCCTGGTTGGAAATTTTGGAGATGGCCACATCAATGTATTCACTCAGGATGGAACATTCATCGGTCAATTACAGTCGCGCCATCACACCATTATTATCGATGGATTGTGGTCACTTTCCTTTGCACCTTCATCTGCCACGGATATTGATCCATCCAGACTATATTTCACCGCCGGTCCGGACCAGGAAAGAGATGGAATTTTCGGCTATCTTCTTAAAAACTAATAATCAACGATTTGTTTTCCAGCCCCTGATAAGGGGCTTTTTTATTTCGTCTCCTCCGATGTCATTTTATTCGTCTGCCTGGGTTTGAGCCTGGCATTTATTCAACTTCCCAAGAACAGTCGCAGACCGATAAAAAAAAGCCCCCTATTTCTAGTGGGGCCTTCGTTGCCTGACCTGGATTCGAACCAAGACAAACAGAGTCAGAGTCTGTCGTACTACCGTTATACTATCAGGCAGTTAGC
>JBGPBW010000113.1:0-14873 GCA_041481385.1 Puia sp. | reverse complement strand
GCAAAGCCAGGCTTGGGTTTTGTATAGACAAGCCTTCCGTGCTGAATCACAAATACAGTCTGTCCAATAAATTTTTCGAATACCTCCATGCCGGGGTGCCGGTATTGGTCAGCCGGCTTGTGGAACAGGAAAGAATCTTAAACCACTACGATGTGGGGGCTTTCATAGATGATTTCCATCCGGAACATATCGCCCGGAAAATAAAAGAGATCTTTGCAGATCCGGAACAGCTGAATCGCTGGAAGAAAAACACATGCCGCCTTCGGGAAGAATTGAATTGGGAAAATGAAAGTAAAATAGTTTTGGATATTTTTAAACAAGTAGAAAGGGATTCGGTTAATCAATAAATGGAAGACAGGAAACTTCATATTGTTTGCCACGACGTTCCTTATCCTCCGGACTATGGTGGTGTCTTCGATTTATACTACAAAATCACAACATTACATGAAGAAGGCATTCATATCATCCTGCACTGCTTTACCAGCGGCCGTGAGGAACAGCCGATCCTGAACACGCTCTGTAAAGAAGTATTTTACTACCAGCGCCGAACCGGTCACAAAGGCTATTCCCACCAAATTCCTTATATCGTTTGTTCACGCTCCAGTCCGGAATTACTTGAACGGCTGTTACAGGACGAATACCCGATACTGCTGGAAGGAGTCCACTGCACCTATTTATTACAAGACGACCGGTTTAGATTGAGAAAAATATTGCTCCGCCTGCACAATGTGGAATCCGTGTATTATAAACAACTCGCCGGATGCAGTAATTCCTGGTTAAAAAAATTATACTACCTGCATGAGAGTGCAGTGCTGAAAAAATATGAACGGCGGATCGCTTCCAGCTGGCCGGTATTGGCCGTTACTCAGTCCGATGCAGACCTGGCGTCCATCAGCTATCAATCGAAAAATATTACCGTCATCCCCGTTTTCCTGCCATTCCAGCATATTGATTCACCCCAGGGTACGGGCTGTTATTGTTTATACCATGGAAATTTATCAGTGGAAGAAAATGAGAAAGCCGCAATCTGGTTGTTGGAAAATGTATTTAATGACCTGCCTATACCCTTTCTTATAGCCGGGAAACAACCCGGTGCCAAACTGTACCGGGTTGTTTCGCGTTACAAAAATTGCTGTTTGGTTCCCGATCCCAGCGACCAGGAACTGAAGGATATTATTTCGAAGGCCCAGATCCATGTAATTCCTTCTTTTAACTGCACAGGGATAAAACTGAAATTGCTGAATGCGCTTTTTAATGGCAGGCATTGTGTGGTTAACATGGAGGCAGTAGAAGGTACAGGCCTGCGTGAAGTCTGTCATCTGGCGAATGGCGCTGACGAATTCAAAGGAGTTATCGGCACATTGTACGACCGCCCCTTTACATTTATGGATTTACAATTTCGGAGGGAAAATTTACTCACTCAGTACGACAATCGTCAAACGGCAGACAGGCTTATTGCACAGATATGGTAGCGTTATCAAACACCTTTCCCTTTTCCGTACGCAGGGTGCGTGCCGGAAATTTATGGACTACACGGTAGTCGTGCGTTGCCATGACAACCGTAGTGCCATATTCTTTGGAAATCTGGAAAAGGAGTTGCATAATTTCATCGGAAGTTTCCGGATCAAGGTTGCCGGTGGGCTCATCTGCCAGGATGAGTTTGGGTGAATTCAGCAATGCCCGGGCAATGTCCACACGCTGCTGTTCCCCACCGCTCATTTCATAAGGCATTTTAAAGCCCTTGGATTTTAAGCCCACTTTATCCAAAACATCATTAATTTTTTCGGTCATTAGCCGTTCATCCTTCCAGCCCGTTGCCTTTAAAACAAACTTCAGATTATCGATCACGTTCCTGTCTGTAAGTAGTTGAAAATCCTGGAAAACAACGCCCAGATTCCGGCGGAGATAAGGTACTTTTTTCCAGTTCATTTCCCTGAGGTTGAAACCTGCAACCGTCCCCTCTCCTTCCCGCATGGTCAGATCTCCGTACATGGTTTTCAGCAGGCTGGATTTACCCGTACCCGTTTTCCCGACCAGGTAAACAAATTCAGCCTTGTTCACGACAATATTTACATTTTCAAGGATAAGGGCGTCCGACTGGTAAATATTTACATTTCTGAGTTCAACGATTGCTTCCGCCATATTTCAAAGTTAAAGGGACCGCCTGAATCGGCAATGGAAAAATTGATCTGAAGAATGCTTGCATCTGAAAAATAAATGAGATATCTTAACGTTAAGATCCAATCTACGAAAACGAAAAATGCTTCCATGAAATCCGCCCACAAGCCCTTTCTTGCTATTGTTGTCATTACAGTGATCATGCTCTATAGCCTGATGGCGATCATCGGTTCCTGAATTATTTATTCACAGGTTCCACTTCATATACCGGGCTGAACAGGTATAGTTTCCCCGTGCGCAGTTCCGGGCATTCAATTCTTTTGCGAATCTGCCTTCCCCTCTTAAAAACTTTTCCATCAACTGTCCTGAAAAGACCTCCCACCGGAATATCATCCACCAGGATGCTTTTACTCCGAATATCATAATTCTTCAGCACCCGGGTCAGATTGACGTCGGAACAACTGCTGGCCGGCAGGTCATGGAGTGATTTAAGAAGGGCCTGATGAAGGTCCGCCGGAAACAATTTCAGGTGCAAAAAATCCTCCAGAACTTTCCGGTAGGCCAGTTTCCATTCCTTTCCATGCGATTGGACACGGTTGCCATACTGCTGATATGTGATCAGGTGACCAATCTCATGTATCAGGGTGATGAGGAATGCATATTTGTTCAGACAGCCATTTACGCTGATGCGGTGATTGTCCGAACCTGTAGCATGACGATAATCTCCCAGTATGCTTTTTCGGCTGCGCGTAATGGTCAGGTGCACTTGGTAACGGTGCAGGTATTCGAGCAGTTTTTCTGAAGCACCGGCAGGCAGATAATGATCCAGATACTCGAGTGGGGCTTCCTTTTTAGGCATTGGACTTCTTGCTCTGTTTCAATGCCGAGCGCACTTCGATGACCGTATAAAATACATATAATGCCAAACAACCGAAAAGGGCCGGCTTGTTGACTTCTTTTTTGAACATGCTGATGTAAATAAACGCAGCTGCTGCAAATACAAAAAATTTCAGGAGGAACGAACCATAAATCATTTTGAGAAAGACCTGGGTATTTTTATCCGTCAGCGCCCTTACGGTCATGCGGACTGTTATGCAGCCAACGAGAAATAATAACAGGTTTCCAAAATGCAAGACCTTAAAGTTCATTCCGGATTCAGGAATCAACCATTGAAGGACTAGTATGCAGGTGCTGACAATAAGAAAAAAATAAACAACGGTAAGCAGTGCTTTATTTCCGGATCCGATGGGCATATTGTTGAAATCCCGGCAAAAATACCTTTTTTAGGCTTAAGACGTAAAGCTTAAAGCTCAGGGCATGAGGCTTGAGGCTTAAAGCTCAAAGATTAATGCATGACGAATACACATAACACTCAATGCGAAACGCAAAAGCCCTCCGCAACATGTAATAGCCACTTTTCCTGATGCTTCAGGCCTCATGCTTCACGCTTCAAGCCTTATGAAATAGCCAGAGTCGGCGATTTGGAGTAGTCGTCCTTAGACGATGAACTACCTGATTTGCCAGGGTTTGTGACCGGTTGCTCCAGAATCATATGGCACTGGCCATTAAAACTGGCAGCAGGTTCGATCTGCAGTTTTGCGGAATAGAGGTTGCCATTTACCTGACAATTACTCTTCAGCATCAGCAGTTCTTTCACTTTGATCGTTCCGGTAACCTTACCCATAATATCGGCCTGTTGGCCGCTAATGTCGCCCTCCACCACACCGTTTGCTCCGATGATGATTTTGGAAGAACAATTGATATTGCCCACCAGGGTGCCGTCGATCCGAAGATCGCCGCTGCTGGTAATATCGCCTTTGAGTGTAGTTCCGCTGCCGATAAGGCTCGCGCTGCCGGTTGGTACAGCAGATTCTGTCGCTTCAGATTTGGATTTGTTATTAAACATTGATATCAGATTTTAATCGTCAATTTTTTCCGCCTTCGGAATTTTTAGCGCTGTGGTATCCGTTTTCACCGAACTACTGCCCTCAAGCACATTTTTCAGGTTCTGAAAATACTGGTCACGGTACCTCATCTCCTGCTCTAACGAATCAGTACGTATTTTTAGTTCACGCAACTCCTTAGTATTATTTAAATCTCCGTATCCGGGGATATAAAGTTTAAGTGGAGTAAATACAATTAAAGCCACTGTGAGACCGGTAAGTAATACAAAAATCGTGCTGAGAAATACATAAACGCTCAGTCGGGAAAGTTTGAAAGTAACCACTTCTTCATAGGTGTCATCATTCATGACCACCAGTCTGTATCGGTTTTGCAATCTTTTCAGCGTAGAGTTGGCATCGAATTTGGCCATATGGGGATATTGCAGGCTAAAGATAACAAGTTATTGGTTTGCAGGTTAAAACAGCCTTAAATTGCTGGGTTTTTAAAATAAAATGCGCGAATATCTGTTAATAACAATTTAGTTTGCATGGTTATCCTAAAGGACGAAGGGTGAAACGGATCGTTACCGCTGTTATGTGTTTTTCTATACTTTTTTGCCTGAATTCTTCCGGTCAGGTAGGTATTGACTATGACCTGAAGAAACCGCCCAGATATGAAAACCGGACCCTGGGTTATGAGAAAACCTCGGAAACCAAATGGACCGTACCCCGGGCCCTGGTTCAGAATACCATAACCCAGTACAATCTGTATTTCAACGCCAATAACAAATTGAATGAAGTACTTGTGCGGGCCAAAGCCCAGTTCAGGGAAGACTATACACAACTGCTGCCTTTTTATAATTATACGCTGGAGACCACGTCGAAGGACAAACGAAATCTGGATTCTGTTATTGATAAAATAAATTCGGCCATCCTGCTGCACGATTTACGTAACAGCTGGAATGATAATTTATATATGCTGATGGGCCGCGCCTATTTTTATAAAAACAACCTCGATTCGGCTCATATACTTTTTCAATTTGTGAATTACGCTTACGCACCAAGGGACGCCGACGGATACCCTATCCCCATTGGCAGTAACCAGGAAGGAGGCAATGCCTTTACAATTTCCACTAATGAAAAAGAAAGTATAGCCAAGAAAACTTTCAGTGAACCGCCCAGCCGGAATGAGTCATTTATCTGGCAGATCCGTAATGATTTTCAGGAGAACAAACTCGACCGGGGCGCAGTGCTCATTGAAATACTTAAACAGGATCCGAATTTTCCGGAACGCCTGAAACCTTCTCTGCATGAAATGCAGGCACTCTGGTTTTATAGAATCAAACAATGGGACAGTGCTGCTTATCACCTTAGCCTTGCGTTGGACAACACAACCAACCAGGGCGAAATAGCCAGATGGGAATACCTGATTGCACAAATGGATGAGCGCTCGGGCAATCCGGCAGCTGCAAAATCCTGGTACGAAAAAGCCGCCTCCCATACTCTGGATCCCGGACTGGAAGTTTTTGCCTTGCTTAATGCCAGCAGGCAAAATACAGGAAATGAAACGCGGGCAACTTATATACAGAAGAACCTGGATGCCCTGCGGCGCATGGCAAGAAAGGAAATTTATGAGCCTTATCTTGACGTGATTTATTATGTAGCCGCAGAATTGGAACTGGAGAGAAATAATAAACAGGCGGCCCGGGTATTTTTCAAAAAATGTATTGAGCATGCGAACGGACTGGGGTACAACCGCGACCGGGCTTTTCTTAAACTTGGCTGGATATTCATGGACGACAAGATGTACCCGCAGGCAAAGTACGCTTATGATAGCGTCAATGCGAATAACCCTGCGATTGCCGATTCTCTGAAATTACTCCTGGATAGAAAACAGGCGCTGAGCCATATCGTACCGGAAATACTGGTGATCCAGCGTCAGGATAGTCTTCAGCGTATCGCGGAAATGTCCCCGGCCGAAAGAGACGCTTATATAAAAAAGATGCTGCGCGCTTACCGCAAACAGCAGGGTCTGGCCGAGGAAGACAATAGCAGCGGATCCGGAGCATATGGCTTTGCTGGCAATAATCCGAATGCCGGGATGTTCAACAATAACCAGACAGGTGAATGGTATTTTTATAATCAGGCGATAAAAGCCAAAGGTTATAATGATTTCAAATCCAGGTGGGGTAACCGGCCGAATGTGGATTTCTGGGAAGCACAGTCCATGATTAACCGGCAGGTGACCGGCCTCACGCCGGCCAGCAATCTTCAGCTGAACGGTGCGGAAGCACCGGGTGTAGTTCCCGCCCGTCCTTCAATTACCGCGCAATCCCTGCTCGATGGCCTTCCGCTTACCCCCGAAAAAATGCAGGTATCCCGGGATTCCATGGAAACCGCATTGTTTTCTCTTGGAAAAGCACTCCAGGATTATATCCCCGATTATCGGTCAGCCATCAGGACATACGATACCCTGGAAAACCAGTTTCCGGAAAGCCGTTTTTACCAGGAAGCCCTGTTCAACCAATATTATTGTTATATACATCTCGACGACTCGCTCAACGCCGCACGGATACTGGCGCGACTGAAAGAAAAATTTCCAACCGGCCGTTACCTGTCGCTGATTGAAAATCCGCCACATGGACCGGCAGACATGCCCATAAGAACACAGGCAACCCTGGCCTATGAAAAAGTATATGAACAGCTGATAGAAGGGCATTTTGACCAGGCTGCAGCAGAAAAACTGAAACTGGATAGTCTCTATGGTGAAAAGTACTGGACGCCACAGTTACTCTATATCGAAGCTTTGTACTATATCCACTACCGGTACGATAGTATCGGCAAAGTGACACTGAATAAGATCATCACTCGGTATCAGGGTTCCATGATGGCCGCAAAAGCCAAAAATGTGCTCCGGGTGCTGAATGAAAGGGAAAGGATAGAAAATTATCTGAGAACCCTTAACGTTACCCGTATGCCTGAAGACAGCATCGCCCGGGTTGCTAACGGAAATGATCAACCGAAAAAAACAGATTCGGCACAACTGAAACCTGCGATCGTAAAGACCGCTCCGGTCACAAAGGACAGCAGTCAGGTTGTAATAAAAAAAATGGACACGGCACAGTTGAAAAAACAAGCCCTGTTTGTGTCACCATTTACCTGGTCGCCGGCCAAACCTCAGGCTGTTGTCCTGGTCATGACGAAAGTGGATCCCGTATATGTGACCGAATCCAAAAATGCATTTGACCGCTATAACCGGGAGAATTTTTATGGTAAGAATTTTGAAACCAGTAAGCAGGAACTCAATGACACGACCAAACTGATGGTTATCCAGGGATTTGACAATACTGCTGCGGCGCTGGCCTACCTGGATAAAGCTGGCAATGCGGCGCCCCGTGAAATTATTCCCTGGCTGCCGGCCAATAAGTATTTCTTTATTTTGATTGACGCCCAGAACCTGGAAATTCTAAAAACGAATAAGGACCTGCAATTGTACAGGAAATTTTTGTCGGTCTATGCACCCGAAAAATTTCCTCCTGGTAAATGACGGATTAGCAATTAATACTTTGTTATAATATACTGATATGCGAAAAGCCAACCCAATATTCTGGAAAATATTTTTTGCTGGACTTATATTATTTGTCTTTCTGCTCGTACTGATCAATTTTGGTATGTTCGGCTCGCTGCCATCGCTGAAGGAACTTGAAAACCCCTCCATCATGCTGGCATCTGAAGTCTACGCCGATGATGGTACCCTGATGGGAAAATACTATAAGGATAAAAGCAACCGGAGTAATGTGGAATATCATGATATCTCCAAAAACGCCATCAATGCCCTTTTATCAACCGAAGACAAACGTTTTTACGATCACTCGGGTATCGACGGAATGGGTGTATTAAGGGCAGTGGTAAAACTGGGACAGGCCGGTGGCGGATCCACCATTACACAACAGCTGGCCAAATACATGTTGGGTCAGGGTTCTCACAATGTGGCTCGTCGTGGTATTGAAAAACTGAAAGAATGGATAACCGCTGTTCGGCTGGAAAGAAATTTTACCAAGGAAGAAATCCTGGCCTTATACCTGAATGCAGTCCCTTTCGGGGATAATGTTTATGGAATCCGCAACGCAAGCCGCACTTTTTTTCAGAAGGAACCCGACCAGCTTACAGTGGATGAGTCTGCCATGCTGATCGGTATGCTCAGCGGTAATACTTTATACAATCCCCGGAAAAATCCGAAAGCAGCTATCGAGCGCAGAAATGTCGTGATTAACCGCATGGTGGAAAGTAATTACATCACTGAGGAGCAGGGACGGAATTATAAACTGAAACCCATCGATCTGTCCAATTACAAAAAGCTGGATGAAAATAACGGACTGGCTCCTTATTTCCGGGATGTGATCCGCGATGACCTGAAAAAATGGTGCAAGGAACATAAGAATCCTGCGACAGGTGAGCCATATGATTTGTACGAAGACGGCCTGCGGATTTATACCACCATCAACCCGCGCATGCAACTCTATGCAGAGGAAGCCGTCGCCAAACAGGTGCCCAGCCTTCAAAAAGTCCTTAGCGCCCAGTCATCCATCCGGAAAGGGCTGGTCTGGAAGGACCATAGCAATATCCTGGAATCCCTGATCCGCCACACGGAACGCTGGCAAAATATGGAAGATGAAGGAATTTCCGCCGCTGAGATTCGTAAAAGTTTTAACCAACCCATTCAGATGAAAGTGTTTGCCTGGAACTCCAGGCGTGAAACCGATACCGTGATGTCGCCCCTGGATTCCATCAAATACAATCATCAGATGATGCAGACGGCTTTTATGGCCATGGATCCGATGAGTGGTGCAGTAAAAGCCTGGATCGGGGGCATCGATTTCAAGACCTATAAGTTTGACCATGCTAATATCAATACCAAAAGACAGGTGGGTTCCTCCATCAAACCCTTCCTGTATGCAGATGCCATTGAGGATGCAGGATTCACACCGGAAACCATGGTCGAAAATCAGGCGCAGTACTTCGATGGTTTTGGGCTCGTGCCGGCCAGCGGAAAATGCGAAGCATATGGCGCCCAGGTAAGTATGGCAACCGCGCTGGCTCATTCCTTAAACTGTGCTTCCGCTTCCATCATGAAACAAGTTACGCCAAAACGTTTTGTGGACTTTCTCCATAACATCAATATCAAATCAAAGATGGAGGCATACCCTTCTCTTGCCCTCGGTGCAATTGAGATATCCTTATATGAAATGATGTGGGGATATACCATGTTTCCTTCCGGCGGATTCAGTACCAAACCTTATTATATCGCCCGCATTGAAGATAAAAATGGCAATGTGCTGGACAGGTTTGATACAGAAAGAAAGGAAGTGATCAGTCAGAATACGGCGTATACGATGTGCCGGATGATGCAGGGTACCGTTGATATCGGAACGGCCGCCGGATTACGGGATCGCCTCGGCCTGGCTGAAATGGGCGGTAAAACCGGGACCACGCAAAACAATACCGACGCCTGGTTCATCGGATATACGCCGCAGCTGCTGGCGGGCGTATGGATCGGCTGTGATGATAACTTTATCAGGCTGGACACAAAACTGGGAGAAGGCGGGCGTTCCGCCCGTCCGATCTGGGAATATTTTTATGCAAAAACAGCTGCAGATAAAGATGTCGGGCTGAATCGCAGAGCGAGGTTTGTACAACCGGAAAATATGAAAGCGGAAATGTATGATGATTATTCCCATATTATCCAACCAACACCGCCGGGTGCTGAAGGAGACGACCAGGGAAATGGAAAAGCCAATCAATACCTGGATACCAGTTCTCCCCATGTGCCCGTCGATTCCAAACTTTCGCCGGATGAACAACGTGTCCTGGATGAAGCCAACGGCGGTAAAAAAAAAGCTGAACCCGTAAAGACAGAAAAACCAACGGAAGAAAAAAAGAAAAAAGGGTTTTTTAAACGATTATTCGGGGGGAAGTGATTTTGCAATTTGAAAGATTGATCCTACCCGACTCTCTTATCGCTAAAATATTGTGAATCCATTGTTCAAAGTGTGGAATGAGTGCGCAGGCGCATCCAAGGGTAAACCCACACCATGCTCCGAAAACACTGGTTACTGTTTTTATTTGTCCCGGTTTTGCTTTTCCTCCTCATTCAAATTAAAAAGACCCCTTCGATTCATTTTCTGAAACTTCCATCCATAGTTCATCCAGTCAAACACGCAGCTCCTGAGCTCAGGCCCCTGGGTTATCCGAAGGACTCCTGGTCCTTTTTTCTTCAGCAACTTCCGACAGAAGACAAACCAATCGTGGACTATAAGGGAAATCCGGTCAGCAACCAGGGAAAACGTTTTAAGATTCTTACGTATGATGTCGGTCACGCCGATCTTCAGCAATGTGCGGACGCACTCATGCGCATCCGGGCAGAATTCCTTTTCAGCCGGAAAAAGTATAAAGAGATCAGTTTTCATTTTTGTTCTGGTCTGAATTATTCATGGACTGATTATCTCAAAGGGAAACGACCCGTAATGAAAGGCAGGAATCAAATCATCGTTCAAACAGTTGCGATCTGTGAGCCTTCTCACAAAACCCTCCGGGAATATCTTGATATCGTATATGCTTATGCAAATACGGTTTCTTTATGCGGGGAATTGAAATATACAAACCGGCTCGAAATTGGCACAGTGATTATTTACCCGGGTAATCCGGGTCATTGTTGCATGATCGTCGACGCAGCGCTCAATGGCAAAAATGATACAGTGTATAAACTTGTGGAAGGATACATGCCTGCCCAGTCGATCTACGTCTTATCAAATCCGTTCGAACCTGATTTAAATCCCTGGTATCATTTGGGTAAAGGGGATATTAACACTGCTTCCTGTTCTTTCCGTTCTTACTATCTCAGAAAATTTGAATAATATATCATTATCAACTTTTTGAAATGCGGGTGTATATCTGCAGATTCGTTCTCATGTTTGGCAAACTTGGAACCTAATGGTTTCTACTTACACATATTTCCTGATATACGAAATATTGCCGCTCATATTTATTTCCAACTTTGAAAATCACCGGGCCGTACCTTTGCAAACCATTTTCCTGTGTTTAACCAAGCGCCCGAGGACAGCTGCCTGCAGGGATTGATAGGTTTCCATTACAGGCAGAGACTACGGGCGTTTCTTATTTATTGGAAAACCTGAACCATCAGTTCCTAACCCCCAACCGGTACACCGGCTGCCAGCCCCCGTCAGGATTCCTCACCCCGGAAACGGGTTTTTTAAAAAAATCCAGGGGCAACATTTCATAAATAAGCGAACATTCACTTATTTTATACGGGAACTTTTACCGGATGCGTACAAGAGATATCGATAAACAGAAATTGGTTAAGAAAAAAGCCATTGAAATGCTGGTGGACATCGGCTTTCAGGGTTTCAGCATGAACAAGCTGGCACTGTCTTGCGATATATCCGTAGCCACCCTGTATATCTATTATAAGGACAAGGATGACCTGATAAAAAAAATAGGCATAGAGATCGGCAAACAATTCATGGCAACCACATTGAAGAATTTCTCGCCCCATATGCATTTTGCAGAAGGCCTGAGAAAACAATGGGAGAACAGAGCTGGATTCGCGTTGAAGTTTCCAAAGGAAGTCGCCTGTTATGAAATCATCCGCCACTCGCAGCATGGCGATGATATCGCGGAAGAAAGCCTGAAAGAATTTAAAACCGCGATGGGTAAATTCTGTCAGCTTGCGGTTCAGAACAAAGAACTGATCCCCGTATCCGTAAATACATACTGGAGCATTGCATATGGTCCGCTGTATACCTTGTTACGTTTTCATGAAGAAGGAAAAAGTATCGGGGGAGCGCCTTTTAAATTTTCCAGGAAAATCATGGATGAAAGCCTGCAGTTGGTGCTGAAAGCTTTGACGCCCCGATAAAATACACAACAGGCAATGAAATATATGCTGGTAGCCTTATAAAATTAATTGCGAAGGATAACACTAAATAGAAAATTATGAAAGCACAAAATCAGTCGGCGGTTCCCTTTACCGGTTATCAGAAATTCGCCATTTTTATTCTTGCCTTGACGATGTTTACCGTCGTGCTTGATTTTATGGTGATGTCTCCCCTGGGTGATATCCTGATGAAATCACTTGGCCTGAAACCGGCACATTTCGGGTTTGCTGTATCCGCTTATGCATTCAGCGCAGGTATTTCTGGTTTGCTGACTGCGGGATTTGCAGACCGCTTTGACCGGAAAAAACTATTACTCTTTTTTTATACCGGTTTTATTGCGGGTACCATCTTATGTGGTATTGCCAATACATATCCGATGTTATTGGGCGCCCGGATCATCACGGGTCTGTTCGGCGGCGTGATCGGTTCGATTTCGATGGCCATTGTGGCTGATTTATTTGATCTGCAACACCGCGGCCGGGTAATGGGCTTTATGCAGATGGGCTTTGGAGCCAGCCAAGTATTGGGCATACCGATCGGTTTATACCTGGCGAATATCTGGGGCTGGCATGCTCCGTTCCTGTGGGTAGCGGCTATGGCGATCGTCATCGCTGTTTTAATAGTGGTCAGAATGCATCCCCTGACCAAACATCTTGCCGTTCAACAGGATAAATCTGCACTCACCCACCTGCTTCATACTATTGCCAAAAAAGATTACCGGGTCGGTTTTACAGCTACGGCGCTGTTGTCGATCGGCGGTTTTATGATGATGCCCTTCGGAAGTGCTTTTGCAATTAACAATTTACATATTACCCAGCAACAACTGCCCTTATTGTTTATGGTAGCCGGGATCAGTACACTAATCGTTATGCCCATAATCGGAAAACTGAGCGACAAAATAGACAAATTCAAAATATTTACCGCAGCTTCTGCATGGATGATTATTATGGTTTTGATTTATACCAACCTATCCGCTACCCCGCTCTTTTTGGTGATTATTTTTAATGTACTCATGATGGCCGGCATTATGAGCCGGATGATCCCTTCTGGCGCACTAATAACTGGTATTCCAGTAATTCAGGACCGCGGTGCGTTTATGAGCATCAATTCCTCCCTGCAGCAAATTGCCGGGGGAATAGCCGCTGCAATTGGAGGTATGATCGTGATACAAAAAGATAAGTTCAGTCCACTGGAGCATTACAATACGCTGGGATATATCATTGCTTGTATTACGATGTTAAGTGTGTATTTGTTATCCCGGGTCAGCTCACTTGTAAAAAGGAAAACAAAGGAAACAAAAAAAGACCAACCCATGGCTGTCGGGCAAATGGAATTGTCCTAGACGATCTGCGAAAAACCGTCATACATTAATTACTAATGGGTAATGATTGCTTTACATAAGCCGGGCATCCTGAAATGCTGGCATTTTTTTCCGGATATCGGCTGATCTGTTATCCCCCGCGGTTTGCCTCGCGTAACACTTCTATAAAAAATAACCAGGGAGCCACACTGGGTTCGACATTACCCATGTCCTATGTGTTCTCCCTTCTATTAAGATCCCACAAAAAATATCCGGGCACCTGATGCTCTGGTCCAAACGAGATGATTCCAAATAGGGTAAATTTTTGGACAACAGAAAATATATGAATTGAGGCAGCTCGAATACTGATTTTGATGTCCTGTCCATATACCACCTTTAGGAAAACAGCTCAATGCCAGATTTTATTTGCGGTAATAATTATTAATACATTTGTATAGCCTGCATCAATAAATAAATCTATTCATTATTAAACCAAGTTTTATGAAACTGCTTAGCGAAAAAATGCTTATAGCCTTATTGGTTTTGGTAAGTATCGGAGGTTATATTGTCAGTTGCACGCATGAGAATCAGACCCTGCCTCCGCCTTCAACAAGCACCCCGGATATCAATCGTGGTAATGGTGTGTTCCTACCCGGCAACCTGACGCCCGGCGACACCAGTTCCTGGAAGTTCGACCAGGCACACAGCAGTTTATTATGGTCAGCAAATTATCTCGGAGCACCAGGTCTGCTGACTGGCAGATTTAATGCTTTTGGTGTTAGTAGTATATCTGACGCACAGAAGAAGCAATATCCAACCACAGGACAACCTTTGAAAGATACCTCCTGGGCCTTTTACGAAAACGATCCCACGAAAACATATTTTAATGGGTATGTGCAAATGAATACTTCAAATACTTCGGAACCGGGTCGGGATGGTGGATGTTATCTGAGTTACGTTGGGGCACCCGCGCTAATACCCAACACACAAAACCTGGTCGACGAGAATATAGCCGTTATAAAAACTACTAAAGTAGAACTTGACCCAAATAGCGCCGGCTATATTTGTACCATGACAATGACCTGGAAAGGTTTACTGTCAGCAGCCAAGGACACAACCGTCACAGGAAAGCTCTTTTATAATAAAAGAACAACTGTCGGGTCATACGACGTATTTGGCTTGCAATTGAACTTCAGCTTTAATTGCCGGACATTCGGTGTGACTACAACCAATGTTGGTGATGTCATTACTCTTCAGTGTAACGTCAATTTCAATAATCAATAATCAACCCTAAAAATTATTATTATGAAACGAATATTAATTTATGGAGGATTGTTGCTCTTCATAGGCATTGGAATAGTCAGCTGTTACCAGGATGTGATCATTCCTCCAGTTGTCACCGAAGCCCCCCCACAGTTCGTAAGCTATAGCAGCGACCTCCAGCCCTTATGGAATGAGAATTGTGCTCTATCGGGTTGTCATGTTCCCGGAGGGCAGGTACCTTACCTCACGGAAGATATATCTTATGATCAATTGCTCGGGGGCTATGTCAATACGGTTGTGCCGGAAGACAGCAGACTGTGGATAGCCCTCAACGGAGTTATGATGTCTCATCTT
>JBGPBW010000112.1:0-14937 GCA_041481385.1 Puia sp. | reverse complement strand
GGTTAAGCTTCAACAAACCCACTTCATGTAATAATTCTTCTATAATTTTCCGGCTATAATATGGAGAACGTAAATTTATATCCAGTACTTTAAACTTTGCCATTTCCAATAACTTGAATAATGTATTTCGGCTTTTTTCACTACGTGTTATTAAACTACCAAAAACAAAATACCGGGCATTAGAAAGTAAGGTTTCAAAACTTTTGTCCTACTGTATGTTATCCCATGCAACTGGTTTTACAATTTCATAAACGACCTCCCTATTATCTTCAATGTTGGCGTTCACTTTTCCGGTAATCAATTCAAAATCCATTTGAAAGAAATTTGTGGAGATTTTATTTCGCTCCATCATTTGAATTAATTTTTTACCTTCATCGTCCATGCCTACTCTGGTAATGAGAGCCGGGTTAATTCCAAGTTTTTTTAGGTGGTAGTCAACATTCATCGGTGCACCACCAGGGACTGCACCATTAGGTAAGACATCCCACAATATCTCACCAAAACAAATGATCGGATAATTATTTTCAGTTGGGTTCATCACCATCGTTTTTAATTGCCATACTCTTTTAGTGTAACATCAATGTATGTTCTATTTGCTCCAATGATTTTCCTTTTGTCTCAGGCATCACTTTCAAAACAAAAATTAACTGTATAAACATCATTATACAGAAAAATAGAAATGTATTTCCTCCTCCGGCTTTTTCTGCCAAATAGGGAAAAGAAAAAGCAATGATTGTCGCCATAATCCAATGGGTGGCGCTTCCCAGGGTTTGACCTTTAGCTCTCACCTGACTTGGAAATATTTCCGAGATAAATACCCAAATCACCGCACCTTGGGAAAATGCAAAAAATGCGATGTAAATGAAAAGGAATCCAGGTACTGCCCAACCATTTAAATTTTGAGCATAGAATGAATAGGAAACCATTCCAAGCGTTGCTATTAAACCTGCCGATCCAATAATCATAAGGGTTCTTCTGCCTACACGGTCAATAAAATTCAGGGCGAGTAATGTAAATGTAAAATTGATGATCCCAATCCCTACAGTAGATAGTAACGATGAATTTCTGCCAAGTCCCGTCATTTCAAAAATGCGCGGAGAATAGTAAATAATTGCATTTATACCTGAAACCTGGTTAAATACAGCAAATAAAATAGCCAACATGACAGGTGTTTTGTATTTTTTAGAAAACAAAGCATCCTGATGCGAAATAGCTTTCTCATCTTTTGCCAATGCTTGAATTTCTGCAATTATTTTATCAGCAGTTGCGGGATTGATTATTTTAAAAATTTCCCGGGCCTCTTCAATTTTCCCTCTTTTCATGATCAACCACCGCGGACTTTCGGGCACAAATCGCAAAAGGAGAATAAATATTGCTGAAGGCAAAGCCTGAATCCCTAGCATTAGCCGCCAGGAATGTTGCCCTGTGAGCCCGATCAGGTAATTTGAAAAATAAGAAATTACAATTCCTAGAACTACATTGAACTGAAACAGACCGACCAATTTGCCCCTCTTACCGGCTGGAGAAATTTCAGAAATATATATAGGAGCTGTTACGGATGATGCTCCTACTCCAAATCCGCCCAGTAATCGAAAAAGTAAAAAGAAATACCAATTTCCTGAAAGAGCGGTACCTAAGGATGAGGCCAGGTAAAGAAAAGCTATCAAATAAAGGGTCTTTTTTCGACCTAACTTGTCTGCGGGTAGCGCACCCAATAAAGAACCTACAACAGTACCAATCAATGCAATAGATACTGTAAACCCGATTTGGACAGTATTTAAATTCCAATATTTCTGTATAGATTCCTCAGCTCCAGAAATTACAGCAGTATCAAAACCGAAGAGAAATCCACCAAGTGCAATTACGAGAGACCAGACAAAAACATTCTTTTGATTCATATGGCAGTACGTTGCTGGATTAAATATATCCGTAAACCGTAGTGCTTCCTTTATAGAATTGTATCAAATTGATATAAAAGGGTAATTTCCTGATATTTCAATTAAACCCCTATATTCCAATAACTTAGAGTTGATATAATTAATTAATGTAAATTCAGGTTTCTAAAGTTGAAACAAAAATTTATAAAAAAATACCATCTTCTTTGTCTTGGGAAAACGATTTCAAAGGGAATGATACAGGATTGAAATAAATCAATACATTAATGAAAACAAAATTTTCGTTAAATCACTCAACTTTCCATGATGCTTGCCGACAAATCTGAATATCATTTTACTATAAAAAGGTTCGAAACCATTAAAATTTATTCACTTCTCTTTAATCTATCCATCCTCCTGTTTTTTCTTTCTTGTTCTACGAATAAGCCAGAGAAGAAATTCAAGATAGGCTTTTCGCAATGCGCTAGCGATGTCTGGAGACAAAATATGCAAAAGGAAATGGAGAGAGAGCTAACTTTCCATCCCGAATTTGTCTTTATTTTAAAAAATGCAAATTCCAGTTCTGAAAAACAAATAAAACAAATACATGAACTTATTAATGAAAAAATAGACCTTTTAATTGTCTCTCCAAATGAGGCAGAACCTCTTACTCCTATTATTGATAGTGTCTACAAAAGCAACTTACCGGTGATAATAGTTGACAGAAGTATTTTATCAACTAACTATACGTCTTATATCGGTGCAAGTAATTATAAAATAGGTTCTAATGTGGGAATCTATGCAAATGCACTTTTAAAGGGAAAAGGAACAATTGTTGAGGTAAACGCGATGCCTGCTGGATCTTCTGCTGACTTTGGACGCCACGACGGATTTATCGATGAAATGAAAAAATATGATGGGATAGTATTAAAACCCAGGCTATTTCTAAATCCTAAAAATGGACCATTTGAAACCCAATACAGAGATTATCTTAAAAATAATACCGATATAGATATCATTTATTGCCATGATGACAGGATTGCCTTCGAAGCCGCTAAGGCTTGCAAAGAACTGGGTATTGATAAAAAGATCAAAATTATTGGCGTTGATGGACTATCAGGAGAAAATGGTGGTGTCGAGCTTGTGGAAAAAGGTATTTTTAAAGCTACAATATTATACCCCAATGGAGGTAAAGAAGCAATTGAAATGGCTGACCTCATTCTAAAAAATAAGTCTTTTAGAAAAGAAAATGAGCTTGAATCAACAGTAATTGATTCCACAAATGTCAGGATCATGAAACTGCAAAATCAAAAAGTGCTTGCCCAACAGGCAGATATTGACAAAGGGGAAAAAAAAATTCAGGAACAAATCGCAATAACTAATAACCAGTTTAATATTATTGTAGCCATTTCTACAACATTGGCACTTGCGTTAATTTTTGGCGGTATCTTATTTTATTATTTACAGGAAAATAAAAAAATCAATAAAAAGCTTGAATTGCAAAAGGAGGAGATTGCTGACCAGCGTAATCAATTGATTGAATTAGTTGCAAAGGTGAAAGAAGCTACAGACGCAAAATTTAATTTCTTCACCAATATTTCACATGAATTCAGAACGCCCCTGACTTTAATTCTTGGGCCCTTAGAAGACGTTTTATCGGCCCCAAAACTCCATTTTACGATAAAAAACAACCTCACTCTTGTACACCGGAATGCTATTAGACTTCTACGCCTTATAAATCAGCTAATGGACTTCAGAAAAATTGAAGGAAACAAGATGAAACTCAAGGCGTCTCAGAACAATATTTCAGAATTTGTAATGGAAATTGCAGATGCCTTCAGGGAGATAGCCAAAAGAAAATCAATTTCATATAATGTGATCAGTAAAGTGAGAGATCTAAATATCTGGTTTGATGTGAATATGCTGGATAAAGTTTTATTTAATCTTCTTTCAAATGCGTTCAAGTTCACCAATGAACAAGGAACAATAAATGTAATAGTAGATAAAAATGCCGAATCTACCCAAGTAATAATCAGAGTAGAAGATTCGGGAGTTGGAATGACCCAAGAGGATATAGAGCATGCTTTTGAACTATTTTATCAAGGACACAAAACATCTTTTAAGGGAACAGGAATCGGCTTGTCTTTGTCAAAAGAACTAATCAGTTTACATCATGGTACCATTGAAATAAAAAGCGAAAAAGGGCAAGGGACTACTTTTACCGTTACCTTGCCTATCGGAAATTCTCACTTAACAGTCAATGAAATGCTCACAGAAAAAGCATCCTTGATACACACATATGAAGATATAAAAATTTATACGACAGATATAGAACCTGTTCTTCTGCAAAATGAAACAACTCCATTAACCCAGAAAGAATATTCTATTTTAGTAATAGAAGATAACGATGATTTAAGAACTTTTCTAAAACGACGTTTGAGTGATCAATATGAGATACATGAAGCTGAAAATGGCGTAAAAGGGATTACTCTTGCCTTAGATATAGTTCCAGACCTGATCATTTCAGATATCATTTTACCTGGCCATGATGGACTTTATCTTACAGAATATTTAAAACAGGATATTAGGACTTCCCATATTCCTATTATTTTGTTAACTGCTAAAGGCACCCTGCAAGAGCAAATAGAGGGCATAAAGTTAAGAGCTGATGCTTTTATAGTAAAACCTTTCAATCTAGAATACCTGAGTGAAACCATAAAAAATCTCTTAAATAACCGAGCCATTTTAAGGGAACACTATACAAGCGAATTGCCAATGATGTCCCGCTCTAATTCTTCAACAAAAATTGACAGAAAATTCATAAACGAGTTTATTTCCATTGTGGAAAACAACATCTCTAATGATCATTTTGCGGTAGAAGATATTTATAAAAAAATTGGAATTTCAAGAATACAACTTTACAGAAAAGTCAAAGCTTTAATAGGTTATAATGTAAATGATTATATTTTAACTGTTAGATTACAAAAAGCCAAATATCTTTTAGCGAATGAAGATTTGTCTATTTCAGAGGTCACATTTAAAGTTGGATTTTCTTCGCAGGCTTATTTTTCAACGGTTTTTAAATCGAAATTTTCAATTACGCCTTCGGATTATAAAGAAAGTAAAAAAACACATATTTAAGGTATACAGCCTCTCTTGTGGGACCTCACCATCCCTTACCTAACCTGAAGCCTTCCCGATTTTAGGACAGAAATAATTTAGACTTTTAACAGCCATGATATTCTCTTTATATGTTGGGCAATTTTATCGAGACAGATCTGTGCTTGTTACTTTACAAAAGTGGGAATAAGCGTAAGAAAAACGACGTTAAGAAAGTGGGAGTATGCGGGAGGATGCGTGAAGATTAAATCATATAGAAAAAAATAAAACCTTGTAAATTTTAGATATACAAGGTTTTATTAGTGCCCGGGACTGGATTACCTGCGCATGCTTCGCATGCTCCTGTGATCCAGAGACTCCCACGAGGGGCTGAACAAAAACCTCTTCGCGCCTTCGGCGCTCAGGGTTTTTGCATTCATTCGCTTTGATGAGCAAGCTCATCACGCTCATAAATGCAAAAACCCCCTCGATTTCATCGAGGAGGTTTTTGGTGCCCGGGACTGGATTCGAACCAGCACAACCTTGCGGATGCTGCGACCTGAACACAGTGCGTCTACCAATTTCGCCACCCGGGCAGTCTGCAACAATATTATAGGTCTTTAGATTCACATCATCCGAAAACAAATGTTTTCTGCGAAGATGGAGTCCTTTGGCCTGTTTTTCAGGACTGCAAATATAAGAGAGTTTAGCGATTAGTAAAATAACAGCAGCTCAACCTATCTTCAGGGCGTAAATTCCCATACATCGGTATTTATGTAATGGTTCGCATGTGGAAACTGAACGCCGGCCCCCAATCCGAAATAGCCTTTGTTTCCAATCACAAAACTGACCCCAAACATTCGGCTCGTAAAGAATGCTTTTTGAGTCCATTCATCTGAAGAAGGATTGTAGAGCCAGTTTTCGTCCCATCCATTTAACACATAAGCATTCGCCCCAATCACCATAGTGCTGGGTCCCCAGCTAAGGTCAAAGGGCAGATTGTTTTTTTGTGTCCAGCTATCTGTATTGGCGTTATATAACCACAGGGCTGGCTGGTGTTGGCCTGGTGCTCCGCTGCATATGTAAACTGTACTATCGTTGAGCGAGAAAACAAATGAATTATGTCCTCTTACAGAGGGCGGCGCATCGGCTTTACGCGTCCAGATATTGGTAACCGGATCGTATTGCCATAAATCGCTGTAATCTCCGGGAACAGATTTCGGATCAGCACCCAGTCCTACATATATTCTATTATTTATAGCGATCCCGACAGCCCCAAAACGCCCGGCTCCCGGAAAATCAGCCTTCGGCGAATAGGTATTTGCTACAGGATCATATTCGAAAAAACTATTTGTGTATTCGTTTGCATTCTGGTCGGTATATCCGATTCCTAAATAAGCTTTATTATTTACCGTTACCGCGACAGCCTGCTGCATCTTAATGCCCAGGAGGGCCTGCTGAGTCCAGCTGTTGGTTGATGGATCATACATGAATAATCCGTCTTCCGGAAATCCCGTATTACCCCCGAATCCTATATAACCCTTATCTCCAATGGAAAATCCGACTGCTGAAAAACGGCCATAGATGTCCGGGAAATCCTTCTTTTGCGTCCAGCTGCCTGGCAAAACCACAAAGTCATTCACACTTGTGGTTCTTTGATTGTGTCTTGATACGGTCACTTTTCCCGTTGTCACGCCGGCAGGTGCTTGAACAATCAATAGTGAATCACTCGCATCAATTACCGGTGCATTTATCCCGTTAAATGAAACCAGGTTATTGGATGCAATGGTATCGAAATTCGAACCATAAATAAATACATAATTTCCCGCTGCACCTGCAGAAGGATCTACCCGGAGAATAGCAGGAGGGGATGGCTGATTGGTTTTATGACATCCGGAAATGATCAATAAAAAAATGATGAAACGAAAAATCTTTTTCATCAAAACGGTCTTTACCTAATATACAAAATTTGTCCGGTTAAAAAGTTTATCGATATCTTGATTGCCGTATTTCAAATTAAAATAACTCATATCATGACCAACACCGATCTGGTGAAACAGCTTTATGCAAATTTTGCATCAGGAAATGTACCTGCAGCCCTGGCTTTATTTGATCCCGCAATCGAATGGTACGAATGTAGCGGTATGCCTTTCATCAAGGAAGATGGTTATTTCACGGGACCCGATCTGTCGTCGCCAATGTGTTCATGCAGCTTCCGGTGGTGTATGACGATTTCAACATGGAAGTTTCAAACGCCACCCATATCTGGACGGTAAAAAACGGGAAAATGGTCCATTTTTTCAGGCAGTAGATACATCAGCCACCATGCAATAACCCGTAATCGTTTATCCTGCCTGCCGGCGGGCAGGCGTTAATCGTTGATCGTCAATCGAAAAGCCCGGGTTTTGAACCTCAGGTTTTAAGCCTCAAGCCTCAAGCCTCACGCTTCAAGCTTTAGGCCTTAACCTTTAGGCTTTTAGCCTGATTTTTCGTATTTTTGCAGCCCCGAAATAAAACCTTCGGGTATTTATATTATCATGGAAGAAAACCAAATTGTAAACCCAAACGCTGAAGGCCAGGAGTCTGCAACCGCTACGGAAGCAACTACAGCGACAACAAATGCACCTGCCGCAAACGGAAAGGGACATCATTTCCCGCCTCCGACAGCACACGACGATTTCGACTGGACGATCGACAAGCGTAACGTCGCTGCTTACAACAAAGAAGAAAAAGAGAAGTACGACAAAGTGTATGAAAATACTTTCGTACAAATCACCGATGGCGAACTGATCAAAGGTCTCGTTGTTGGTGTTACCAAAACAGATGTTGTTGTCAACATCGGTTTTAAAAGTGACGGCCTCGTTTCACTCAATGAATTCCGCGACCTGCAGAACCTGAAGAGTGGTGATGAAGTGGAAGTGATGGTGATGGAAAAAGAAGACCGGGAAGGTCATCTGCACCTGAGCCGCAAACAGGCCCGCATCACACGTGCCTGGGAACGCATCGTGGAAATTCACAAGACAGGTGAAGTGGTTACCGGAACCGTGACCAGCAAAACCAAGGGCGGATTGATCGTTGACGTTTTCGGAATGGAAACATTCTTACCCGGTTCACAGATCGATGTGAAACCCGTTACCGATTACGACCAGTTCGTTGGCAAGACGATGGAATTCAAAGTGGTTAAAGTAAATGAAACCATCAAGAATGCCGTTGTATCGCACAAGGCACTCATCGAAAGTGATATCGAAGCACAGCGTGCTGAGATCATGAGTAAACTTGAAAAAGGCCAGGTACTTGAAGGAACCATTAAGAACATTACCGACTTCGGTGCGTTCATGGATCTCGGAGGCCTCGATGGCTTATTATATATTACCGATATCAGCTGGGGACGTATCAGTCATCCGAGTGAAGTACTCAAACTGGATCAGAAACTCCAGGTGGTGGTACTCGATTTCGACGATGGCAAGAAACGTATCAGCCTCGGTTTGAAACAACTCACACCGCATCCTTGGGATGTGTTGCCTGAAACCATTAAGGAAGGTGAAATCGTGAAAGGTAAAGTGGTCAACATCGAAGACTACGGCGCTTTCCTCGAAATCCAACCCGGTGTGGAAGGTCTGGTTCACGTAAGTGAAATCACTTGGGCCAATACACCGATCAATGCCAAGGAATTCTTCAAACTGGGTGATGAGCACCAGGCCCGCATCGTGACGCTGGATAAAAACGCACGTAAAATGAGCCTGTCCATCAAACAACTCAGCGAAGATCCGTGGAGCACGATTGAAACCCGTTTCCCACAAGGAAGCAAACACAATGGCCTCGTAAAAAACATTACGCCTTACGGAGTATTTGTTGAATTGTCACCCGGCATTGGTGGTATGATCCACATCAGCGACCTGAGCTGGCTGAAACGTTTCAATCATCCATCTGAGTACACAAAAGTTGGTCAGCATATTGACGTGCTGATCCTCAGCATTGATAAGGATAACCGCAAACTCCAGCTGGGACATAAACAACTGGAAGAAGATCCATGGAACGCACTGGAAAATACTTTTGCCATCGGAACCATCCATGAAGGAACGGTGATCCGTAAAGATGACAAAGGTGCCCTGGTACAGTTGCCTTATGGTCTCGAAGGTTTTGCCCCGGCCCGTCACCTCGCAAAGGAAGATGGTAAAACGGTAACTGCAGATGAAACAGAAAAATTCATGGTGATCGAATTCGACCGCAATGAAAAACGTATCGTTTTATCGCATACCCGCATTTGGGAGCAGGCCAAAGCCGAAGAAACCGCGGTTGCGCGTAAGGAAGCCAAGACCGATGCAGACAAGACCCGCAAGGCTGTTAAGACGATCCAGAACAAGGTTGAAAAACCAACACTCGGTGATCTCGGCGCACTTGCAGAAATAAAAGAAAAACTGCAACAGGAAGAAAAAGGCGGCGACGAACCAGCGAAATAAGATTGATTATATTGATTCAAAAACCTTTCCCCTATGGTGGGAGAGGTTTTTTTTTGGAGTAAAAGGCTGAGGGTTAACCATTGGCTATCAGCGCCCGTCGTTACCGCTCTTCCTTTTGATTTTTCCTCTTCACTTTTTAATTTTTACTTTCATAGGATGAAAATAACCCTTCTTATGGCTGCCGCTCTTTTTTCCATTTCAGCATTCGGTCAGCCGCTGCCTCTTGATTCCGCAATAAGAACCGGTAAACTGCCCAATGGTTTCACCTATTATATCCGGAAAAATACAGAACCCAAAAACCGCGTTCAGCTTTACCTGGTCAATAAAGTCGGCTCTGTGCTGGAAGAAAACGACCAGCGCGGACTCGCGCATTTTATGGAACACATGAGTTTTAATGGTACCACGCATTACCCTAAAAATGAACTGGTGCATTACCTGCAACGGTCCGGCATTCGTTTCGGTGCAGACCTGAATGCATACACCAGTTTTGATGAAACGGTTTATCAGCTGCCGATTCCGTCGGACAGTCCGGCGATTTTGACCAACGGTTTGCAGATCATGCGGGACTGGGCTGCGAATGCATTGCTGGAAACCAAAGAGATTAATGACGAACGCGGTGTGGTGCTGGAAGAGAAAAGACTGGGTAAGGGCGCACAGGAACGCATGAGTAATAAATTCCTGCCGGTGATTTTGAATAACTCAAGATATGCCCAACGGCTGCCCATTGGTACAGATTCTGTACTGAATCATTTTCAAAGACCGGTGATTCTAAAATTTTATAAAGACTGGTACCGGCCAGACCTGCAGGCCCTGATCGTTGTGGGCGATATTAATGTGGATAATATGGAAGTCCGGATAAAAAAAATATTCAGCGATCTGAAAAATCCTGTTAATGAACGTCCACGGACGAAGTATACTGTGCCGCTGAATGGTAAAAACCAGTTTGTTGCTGTGACGGACAAAGAGTTTCCATACACGGTAATGGAGATATTGATCAAACATCCGAAACTTCCTGAGGGTACCAAACAGGATTATTTTGAATATGTGAAGCGCCAGCTTTTTAATCAAATGCTTTCGGGACGTATGACGGAACTTTCGCAAAAACCCAACTCACCTTTCATCCAGGCCTTTGCTTCCATGGAAGGTTTCCTGGGGGGACTGGATGCATTCACTGCGCTTATGATAGCCAAACCCGGACAGATGGAACCCAGTTTTATAGCCGTCTGGCAATTGGTGCAGCAGGTAAAACAGTTTGGCTTTACTGAACCGGAATTTGAAAGAGCCAAGTCCAGTTTACTGAGCGGACTTGAATCGGCGGTCAAAGAAAAAGACAAAGCCAATTCTGAACAACTGGTGCAGGAACTCACACGACATTTCTTAGTCAGTGAGGCAGCGCCGGGTATTGAAGCAGAATATGCTTTGACCCAATCATACCTGGCCACAGCAAAACTGCAGGACATCAACGCACTGTCTGCTGCTATAATATCCGACAGCAACCGTGATGTTGTGATCATGGCACCTCAGAAAGACAGTGCTTCGATTCCTGTAGAGTCCACCGTGAATGGCTGGTTCGCCACCGTTGCTAAAACCACACTGACGCCCTATGCAGAGAAATTTACCAATGCGCCATTGATAACGGGGACACTGGTTTCAGGCAAAGTAGTCAGTGAAAATAAAATACCAAAACTGGGAGTCACGGAACTTGTGCTGAGTAATGGTGTAAAAATTATCCTGAAACCGACGGACTTCAAAAATGATGAGATCCGGTTTAAAGCGTTCAGCCCGGGTGGTACTTCCTTGTATTCGGATGCCGATTTTCAATCTGCCGCCAATGCGTCGGCGCTGGTGGAGGCCATGGGCCTGGGTAATTATTCACCAGGCGATTTGGAAAAACTATTGAGCGGAAAACTGGTGGTACAGAATCTTATATAGCTGAACGGTCGGAAGGGTTGTATGGATCGAGCACACCCAAAGATCTGGAAACCGCACTGGAACTGATTCATCTGTATTTCACATCGCCCAGGAAAGATACTGTTCTTTATAATAATTATATCGGGCAGTACGCGTCTGAAATTGCAAACCGGAACAACGATCCGAAAAGTGTTTATGCAGATACGGTGGCTGCGGTGCTGGGTGATCATAACGTTCGCAGAACAGGACCTTCGCTTGAAAAATTGCAACAGGTCAGGCTGGACAAAGTCATGAGGATTTTTAAAGAAAGGTTTGCCAATGCCGGCGACTTCACATTTGTGTTTGATGGTAATTTTAATACAGACAGTATCAGGCCCCTATTAGAAAAATATCTTGGATCTCTGTACTCCGATACGACGAAGGAGCGTGCGCGCAACCTGAACATACATATCCCTCCCGGAAAAATTGAAGCAGTTGCTAAAAAAGGAAAGGAACCCCAGGCCACCGTGAGACTGGTGATCAGTGGTAACTATACGTATTCCCCGGAATCCAATATTCAGCTGACGGGCCTCAGTGATATCCTGGAATTCCGTTTGCTGGACCGGCTGAGGGAGAAAGAAGGGGAGACTTACAGTCCGCGGGTATCTGTTGCATACAATAAATATCCGTTGAACCGGTATTCATTTACGATTTCCTTTGGCTGTGCGCCTGAAAATATAAACAAGCTGGTGAAAGCAACTGAAGAAGAGATAAACAAATTGAAAACCCAGGGTGCCAGTGAACAGGACATCATTAAATTTTCCACCGAAGAAAGCCGGCAATATGAATTACACCTCCGGGAAAATGAATTCTGGCTGAACTGGCTGAGTGGTCAATACGAAAACGGCGATGATCCGGGCGGGGTGCTGTTATATCCAAAGCTTATAAGCCAGGTAACCGCAGCATCTGTGAAAGCAGCTGCGAACCTTTATCTTAATGAAAATAACTTTATCAAACTTTTGCTGATACCGGAATAATCAATGCCTTCACTTTGACATAGGCATTTTTTAAATGCTATCGGCCGATTGCCTGATCTTAGCGTATTGTTGGTGTGCGTTTGTGCATGACAGATAGAGCAGGGCAACAAGCCAGGCGAATTCACCGAGTGTATGCCGCATCGGTATCCAGGCAACATTCACAATATTCAACAGGAGACCCAGCGCCAACAGGAGCAATCCGGGATTTCTCCATTTCATGGGAATCAGTAAGGCTGCCAGGACCAATGGAAACCACTCTACTGTATTATATTGATGCCGGTATACCGGGCTGAAGATTTCAATGATCATGTACAGCGTGAAAGCAAAAATCAGGACCTGCTGGAATGCCCCATTATTTTTCTTATAAGCAAAATAAAAAAAACCCATCAGGGCCGCAATGGTGAACAGCGATAAAATGTTGAGCCAGCCCAGGGATAATTTATGATGAGTGAGTGTGCGATACAACACGAAAAAATTTCCATTTTCCGAATATACCGTTATGGGATGTTCGGCCATATTTTTATCCACGGCATTGAAATCGATTCCTTCCAATTGTCTGTTTTCAGGAAGAAAACGCGGAGCCAACACTGCTTTGGGATCAGCTTCCTGATGAAGCTTCACCTGCATACGAATGCCCTCCACATAGTTTCGCCATAATGTTTTTTCAAATGGAGAGCTCAGAACGAATACAAGATATAGCAGCAGGCTGGTCATTGCCGTGACAAGAAAAAGCCGTTGTTGTTTATGCAGCAGGAGGATGGGAATTAAAACAATGATTCCGATCGGGCGGTTAAGTATCCAAACGGCCATGATCAGACCGGCCGTAATTGTCCAGACTCTTTTTTTACTTAAGATTCCACTGATAACGCAGAGCGTTAGAAAGGCATAGAATAAATAAATCTGACCGTTTTCCATGTTTGATTTCCACGCTTCGGTCATCGTGAACAGTACACCGGTATTGACTAACAACCATCGGATATTGACGTTGTCCGTCATCCGGCATGTTATCCAGACCATCATTGCAAGCAGGATATATTGAAAGACGAACCAGAATCTAGATAGTGTCCGTTGATCCAGATCACAGATGGGATAGAGGAGCTGATGAAAAAAGGGGCTGGCAGTAATTGTAGAAACGGTTGCTGCACGCTGGTTTGAATTGTTGGGATCGAAGTACCTGATACCGTCCTTCGCTTGCCAATAATAAAAATAGGGCAGCCTGCCATCTTTTTGTAATCGGGCGCCTACGATGCGATTCCGCAGGTCGCCGGTATATTGTTTTTCAAGATAACTGTCGCGAATGACCGAATGCGTAAGAATGGCGAGCAGCAAAATGAAATTAAGCGCTACTCTGTAGTTCACCTGTTTCAGTCTTTCTATTTTTTCGGGGCCGCCGGTCATAATCCCGGTCTTACCTGGATAAACAGGGCTTTTAATTCATCAGCGTCTTCAGGTCTCATTCTTCCTCCCAGGATTAACCTGAGCTGTCGCCTGCGCAGGGCACCTTCAAATATGCGCGTTTCATCTTCTGAAACAGGAACCAGTTCCGGAACGCGCGTGGGTTTGCGGTCGGTGTCCAGTGCAACAAATGTATAATAGGCTTCATTGCTTTTATACCGCTGTTGGTTTTTGAAACTTTCACCCCACACTTTAATATGCACTTCCATCGATGTGGAAAATGCCCGGCTCAGTTTGGCTTCGATATGCACCACATTACCCAGTTCAATCGGGTTTTCAAACGTAATATTATCTACTGAAGCCGTTACCACCTGGCTGTTACTGTGTTTGGTTGCACTCAGTGCGGCTGCAATATCCATCCAGTACATCAGACGGCCGCCCATGAGGTTGCCGAATACGTTGGTGTCGTTGGGCAGCACGAGTTCCGTCATAATGATCTGTGAATCCGCTGGCGTTTTTTTCATGTTCTCTGTGATTTAATTGAATTGTTCAATCATTTCCAAATTTCCAAATTAAATGATGGTTTGCTCACATCCCCGCAAGAATGTTTCGTCCATCTCCGCCCCAATACCTGGTGTTTCCGGAACCTCCAGAAAATATCCGCGGTATTGAACACCACCGATAACCGGGTCTGTTTTGTGCCCGAGCAGACAGGTATCCATATCATAAAATTGAATATTATTTTGCGAAAGGGCGAAATGTGCACATGCGGTCAGTGCCAGCCTGCTTTCCAGCATGCCGCCCATCATACAGGCGATGCCTTTTGCTTCACAAACTTCATTGATTCGCAGGGCTTCAGATATTCCACCCGATTTCGCAAACTTGATATTGATGTAATCACAGGCTCCGGCAGCGATCAGCCTAGACGCGTCGTGATGATTAAACACGCTTTCATCGGCCATGATTTTAACGGGAGAAATTTTCCGGAGTTCGGGCAGCCGGTAATCGTTCCATTGACGCAGGGGCTGCTCGCAGAATGAGATATCGCAATCACCTATGTTCACAAGTACATCGCTGGCGGTTTCAAAATCCCATCCCTGGTTCGCATCGATGCGGATCTGCAGGTCAGGACCAACAGCTTTTCGAATGAGCTGGACACGCAGAATATCCTTCGCACCATCC
>JBGPBW010000111.1:0-14950 GCA_041481385.1 Puia sp. | reverse complement strand
TACAGGATCCTGTACACCGTTTGCCACTTTCGCAGGTGAAACAAAGGTTTGGGCATTCGACAGTGCCGTTACAGGAACAGGAACAAGCAGTTTGTATCTGCTGGATGCGCTGGGCAATCCATATACTGGTAATGATGTAAGTGTAAAGGTGGTTCGTTCCGGAAGAAGGAACATGGCCGGTTCTGTTGGCTCGGTTACCACATTGGTGAATCCGTTACGAATAAACGGGTCAGGACAATACCAAATTTATCTGGATACCGCAACCCACGTGGTGACCGCGGCTGCATCGGAGTTTAAAAATATTTGGAAAGTGGAAAGCAGGAACGCACAGCGAAGACTTGTCCAGATCAATTGTCCGGTTACGCCTTATTGTTATGATACAATTCCTGCAAATTACCAGGCAACACCTTTAGTAACCTGCTTTTCACCGACCCCCTATATTTTATATTCTTACTATGGTGCTTTCGTGTACAGTGCTTTCAATCCTTCATCCACTAATGTCAATATCCCCGACACAACAGGATTTTGGATAAATCTGGGCAGTACAACAACCGGCCGTTTGAATCAGACCGGACTGTGGGCGTGCGGCGGGTGCACGGGTGGATGCTCACCTGTAAACACCTGGATTGGATTTAACAAGTCGTTTTATAATCCAACTTCTGATACCGTATTTATTGGACTGGGTGCAGACAACCAGGCACGGGTTACCATCGATCAGAAAGATACCATACAAATGCTCGACCCTTTGCAGGGAGGTAATCCTTACTACAGGTGGCATATTTTCCCTTACTACCTTTCGAGAGGTAACCACAATATCAAAGTAGAGGGATACAACTTCTCCGGACCAGCAACTTTCGGCGCAGAGATATACAATATATCAAGGTCCCTGCTGATGGCGGCAGACAGCAATACGATTAAAACACATACACTTTTTTCAACGACTAATGAGGCTAATATCCGGGATTCTTTTCCTACTGGATATTCTTGTCCGTTAGATTACAGACTCGACTCTACAGGTGGCCACTATAATTGTATAAAAGCTGTTCCCTGTAAATGTGATACCGTCGTTTCGCTCAGTTGTTATAACGCGATTACCGACACAACCATTAATCCGTACTTCACTGATATTCTGGGAAACTGGAGAAATTACAAGGCATATACCTATTATGCCAATCGGTCTGAAACCGATCCGACGGCTGCAATCAATGTTCGCACGAATGGTACCATCGCAAACTTTGCCGCTTTTTGGAAATTTCAGAATGGGAAAATTACTCCCAATTACGACACGTCACGATGGGTTTGGAATACCCAGACGACGATATTCAACAAGAAGGGTTTTGAGCTTGAAAATAAAGATCCACTGGGCAGGTATAACGCAGGGATCTATGGATACAATTTCACGATGCCGGTGGCCGTCGTTCAAAATGCACAGTACAGGGAATCAGCATTTGAAGGATTTGAAGACTATACCTATACTACACAAGGCTGTGATACTACATGCCCCAGTGGAAGGCACCTTGACTTTAGTGCGTATGCATGGAAAATTACCACTACACAAAAACATACCGGAAAGAATTCACTTCAGTTAAATGCCGGTGAGCAGGCCAGCGTGAATGTGAAGATTGGAACCCTTGCATCAGATACAGTCAGTGGTGCACTCAGCGTGTCGAAGATTAATGATGCCTGCTTCAGTTCACAGCAGGTTGTGGGTGGTGTGAGAGCCAACAGCAATTTGGTTCACCCGCTGTTTTCACCGTTTGCCGGTAAACAGATGCTGATCAGCGCATGGGTTAAAGAATCACAGGATTGCAGCTGCAATACCTATGTAAATAATCAGATCCAGATCGTGATGGCAGGAAGCTCTCCGTCTACCCTCACGTTTACACCCTCCGGGCCGATCATTGAAGGATGGCAACGTTATGAAAGTCTGTTTACAGTTCCTGCCGGCGACACTTCATTTACCATAAGCATGAAGGCGACAGGTTCTGTCTCTGCTTATTTCGATGATCTGCGTATTGAGCCATTCAATGCAAATATGAAATCATTCGTCTATCACCCGGTCAACCTAAGGCTGATGGCAGAACTTGATGAAAACAATTATGCCACATTCTATGAATACGATAATGATGGCACTTTAATCCGAGTAAAAAAAGAAACGGAAAAAGGCATACAGACGATCAAAGAAACCCGTAGCGCCCTTTTTAAACAATAATATTTTCAAGTCATGATTCAAAAACTGCGCTCCATGTTGAAGAGAAATATTTTATTCAGGGTTGGTATTGCATCTATACTAATCATTTTAACCGGACTATCATGTTTTGGACAGACTGACCTGCGGGCTCAGGCAGTTCAGCGTTTGCAAAATTTGGCTGCAGTTTACCGCAAAGCCGATCATCTGAGCTTTAATATTACTTATCGTTATTCAAGTGAATTAAAACCCGCGTCTTATCTGGATTCCTTAACGGGGAGTTTTAAACTGAATGGCACCAGTTTCTGGTATGGTATCGACAATGCAGAATTTCTTGGTAATGATTCTATAAACCTGGCCGTCTTCAACCAGGACCAGGTCATATATGTCAACGGCAATTCAGTTGTAAAGCAGTCAGCAAATCCGCTGGCTATAATCGACAGCGTGCTACTTAACAATCAGTACAATTCTGCTATAATAACATCAGCCGGAGGTACAGACCACCTGATCATAAATTTTCAACCGGGCTTTCAATTCAAGAAGGTGGAATATTTTATTGATGTAAAGTCAGGAATGATACAGAGAATGATCGGCATCATCAAATCGCAGGAAATGTATGATCCCGAAGTCCAACCTCTTTTCAACAAATCTCAGGCTTTTGGCATCCTGGATATCGTCTTTACGAATTACCAGACAGGCTCATTTACCGATCAGGCTCTGAATCCTGCAAGATATTTTACAAGAACTAACAATGTTTACCAGGGAGTAGGCAACTATTCAACCTACAAAATTTATAATGGTTCAAGCAAACCCTAAACGACTATTTGTATGAGAAAACCGCTCATCGCCGGAATCATCTTTCTTATTTCCAATATTTGCGTGATGCAAAAGCTGCATGCAGGCACCGGTAATCCGATGATTCAAATCCTAGACGGACGCCTGAATCAGATACATGTGGATTCGACAAGGACGGTGCAGGACAGTCTGTTCTTTAATCCTTCATACAATAGTATTCTCAATAAACCATATCGCGTTTTAAGTAACGTCACACTCAAAATAAATGAATCATCCCAGTATTATATACAATCTGATTTTTCGGCAACGGTCAGGCTCCATATCACTTCCACGCTCGCCGATCTTTCTACAGTTTCTGTGGATACTTCTTTGACTGTAAACTTCTCGGCAAGCAATACTTATACCAACAGAAATACTTATCACATTACGAATGCCTACCAGGTGGTGATCAAAGTGCTTTCAGTCTCCACAAACGTGGGATGGAATGTTTGGAATGTGCTGGAAGTGGATGATCAGCTGCAGAGTTTTCCTTCTTTCACTTTTTCGTGCACCAACAATGCCATTCAAACGGTCTCAAATACAGCGTTACCTTTCAATACAACGGCTGATGAACTTCCTGTAAGTTGGGGTAGTGTTATTCAGGCTGATGTATATGACCTGGAATGGACCTATATCGACACCGCTGCGCTCGCTGCGGGTTTTTACAAAACCGGAGGCGTCCTGGATCCTGCTTTAATATTTGACAATAGTGCGTCGAGAGTTACCATTACCGGAACACAATACAATATTCCCCTGATATATGGTGATTCGGGAGCATTGTTTTACAGAGTAAGGCCGGTGCAGCAGCCAGCTAATGGATTACGAAATGAAGCCGTTTGGAGTTCAAATTTTATTTCTACCGGCGGCTTGGGGCGATTTAATTTTGCCGGCCATCAGCGTACGATGAACTGGCAGTCTTCCATCAGTTTCGCTGAAGATGGGAAACGTAAAGTGGTAGTGCAATATTATGATGGGAGTCTCAGGGGACGGCAAACGGTTACAAAAGACAATAGTACCAATACAACACTGGTAGCGGAGACTATTTACGATAACCAGGGCAGGCCTGCGATACAGGTTCTGCCTGCGCCTACGCTTAGTACCATTGTGGCATACTCCCAAAACTTTAATGTGGATGCGTTGAGTCATCAAGCTTATGATCAGTTGAGTTTCGATACCATGGTTGACTCATCATATTATTGTACAGCATCGGCGGATTCCATGCTGGTAGACAGTGGCGCTTCAAGATATTACTCTGTCAAGAATCCATTCAGGGATTCCAGTTACAACAAATTTATTCCCGATGCCAAAGGATATCCGTTTGTTGAAACTTCATATACGCCGGATAATACGGGCAGGGTTCGTAGCCAGGGTGGAGTAGGACCGATGCACCGGATAACCAGCGGTCACGAAACCAAATATTTCTATGGGTCGCCCGATCAAAAAGAAATTGATGCGCTTTTTGGTACAGATGCAGGAGATCACTTGCACTATTTTAAGACGATGGTAAGGGATGCGAATGGCCAGTATAGTGTCAGCTATGCCGATATGCATGGAAGAACAGTTGCTACTTCACTCGCAGGGCAGGCACCCGCCGGCATGGACTCGCTTAAGGAGAAAAAGACCTACACCGTTACGGAAACACTGGCTGATTCATCTACGGCTGTTTTTAAAGACCTGGTAAATGAAAGCAAAAAAGCACTGCTGGTGTCGATAGCGGACACATTTACCTTTAACTACAGTTTGAATCCAAAGTCATTGCAAATTCAGGATTGTAATCATGCAAATGTTTGTTATGATTGCCTGTATGATTTGGAAATTGTAATCACAGACGATTGCAATAACCAGAAGTTACCTGGCGGAAAAGCTTTCGATACCGTTTTGCACAATTTTACACTCATTGACACGACTTGTGCAAAACCCGACTCCGCATTTTCCTTTGTGTTCAAGAAATATTTACCTGAAGGAAGTTATGATGTGACTAAAAAGCTTTCCGTGGATAGAGGCGCAATGAACTACTATCGTGATAGTGTGTACACAAAAAGAAACACCTGTACCAACAAAGCGACATATATACAACAACAGAAATTGATTCAGGCCGGAGTTTCACAATGTAAACCGGCCTGTCAAAGCTGTACGGACAGCCTGGGTACATTCGCAACGTTTCAACCCAGGTATATGCTCCATGCGGGAATAGCAAATTCCGATACCGCCAACTATCGCTCACAGGCTTACGCGGCTTATACGCAGGCGCAGGCGGATTGCAATTTATTGTGCGATTCGGTAAGCGAAGTGGACAATATTCAAAACGCCATGTTGCTGGATATGACACCACCCTCCGGCCAATATGCAAATCTTGATAGCGCAAATGATTTGTTATCTGTTTTTTATACTGCATATGATCCATCCACTGGGGCAATCGATACAGCTGCCGCATATACCCAGCTAACAGGATATCTGGACGGAGACGGGAAACTAGACTCTGTGTATGATGAAACTATCGGACAGGTAGTTCCTCCGGAACAGCTCAGCCCGCAGGCATTTGTATCAAAATTCAAATTGTCATGGGCCAAAACATTATTGCCCTATCATCCTGAATATTGCAAACTGCAAAAATTTCTTACCTATTCAGCAAGTACAAAATGGGACAAACGATTTGAATCCACAGATACCTATGCAGCCGCTTTGGCGAAGGGATATTTGAATCCTCTTGGAATTACAGGAACACAATACACACGTTTCAACGGCAGCTCACCGGATCTGGATCCGTTGCCGTCTATTATTGGTGGAACCATGCTGACAGATTTTCAAAATGAGCTTAAAATTACATCTAAAGGAGTTTTCCTGGCTTATGCAGGAGGCTCGGGCAATCCCATTCCTAATATATGGTCCCTGGCATCCAATCCAGTAAAGTATGGACCGAAATCAGGTTACACTCCAAATAATTTTACGATTGACAGTGCTTTTTCAAATATGTGCACTGGTGATCTGGACAATGCATGGAGAAATTTCAGGGAAATCTATCTGGCTATAAAAAAACATATTACGGATTCAGTCCTGAATGTAAGTTTGTCCTGCAGCGGTCCAAGAACGTCATTAAAATCCCAAACACTTGTTGCGACAAATCATCAGCCGAACTTCAGTGATGCCATGCAAAGCATTTCTAACTATGGCATGTATATTCCCACTTTGGATGTTGCTGGTGCAAATAACGCCAAGTCTCAAGCCGCAGCGACAGCTGCCGGTTCATACGGATTAAGCTGCGCCGCCTATGCGCCGTACTGGTGGCAAAAAATTAATGCCTGCGGTGCTTACAATACTACAGACTCAGCGGCGATTATCTCTCAAATGATTATTGTTTGTCAAAAAGGCTCAAACAGTTCTCACCCGATGGGATCCAGTTCCATCTCACCCGACAGTACCAATTCCAACAAATCATTTCAGGATGTTGTCCAGAATTATAATACCGCCCACGGAATTTCCAATATTTACTGTAATGCTTTTGGGATCACATCTCCAAAACCTTACAACAACCAATCCGTCTACAATACTCAGCCACTTTATGGACAACCCGATACTTGCACCTGTAACAGGATACGCGTGCTATTTAACCAATACCAGGCCAAACAGGCGAGTTATACTTCATTTGCAAACTATCTGCAATTGGTTTATGGTACATCCATGAACACAACCGATCTGAATTCCCTGTTATCTTCCTGTTATCTGATTTCAGCACCTTCTTGTACTTATTCCAGTACACCCATTCAGCTTCCGGCCCTCCTTCAATGTAATACGGGAGATGTATGTGTAACATGTGAACAGTATAAAACGTATAATGACAAGTTTAAAGCATTGTATCCCGGGGTGACACCTTTACCTGATTCCCTTTCGACAACGGATACAACACAGATCACAAAAAATCAGTTGTATGCTGCCTACATGAATAACCAGCTTGGTTTTGTAAAGAGCAGTAATGATTACCTTGTTTTTGCATCAACCTGTTCGGGCCGCCTGGCACAGGATTCCACCAATCTGACAAAAGATACATGCAACCGGTACACTTTTATTAAAAATTATGGTGGTACAACCGGTGTTGAAAATATTGCTGATGTTCATCAGACTTTGGACGGTGGGTACATACTTGCCGGAAGCACAACCAGTTTTGGAAATGGCAATGGTGACGGATACGTTATTAAAACCGATATCCGTGGAAATATTCTTTGGTCAAAGACTTATGGTGGTGCATTGGCTGATAATTTTTATAAGATACGGCAAACTGCAGACAGCGGGTATATAGCGATTGGAAATACTAAATCCTACCATCAGAGTCAGGGAGAAATATTTGTTGTGAAGATGAAAGCCAATGGCGATGTGATGTGGAGCCGTGGTTTGTATCAGGGAACAGGTGCTGGGGAAACCGGAAACGATATCATACAGACATCAGAAAAAGGGTATGCCATTGCGGGACTATGGAACTTTACTGCGGGTTCTGACGATTTTGAAGTAATCAAACTGGATTCTAATGGTAATGTAACCTGGGGAGAAAAATTCGGAAGTACCAGTAGTGATAACCTGGGGGGTATTGTGGAAAAATCAGACACGTTGTTCATGGCCGGATTTGTTTATTCAAGTGCTGTTAACACCATACACCCGCCGTTCACTTATTACGATGCATTGCTATGTAAAATCAACAAGGCTACCGGAGCAATCGTATGGGCAAAATCATATGACATTAATTCCAAGTCGAATTGGGCCCTAGGTATATCTTCAACTACCAATGGCTACCGGATGAACGTATTAAATACAGATGACTTTTCTACAACCAATCCTACACAACTGGCTTTTGATGTTGACAGGAGTGGCACGGCGATCCGTGCCCGCCAGATGACTGTTGCAGGAACGACAATATCTGCTATAGGATCATCGCCAACATTTGATGGTGGTTATATTTTTTCCCAAGGTTATTACGAAGCAACTGTAGCAGATCCATTCCTTCATAAGGTAGATGCCTCGGGAAATGTAACCTGGACCAACCGGATTCAAAGAACCGGCTTTCAGTATCTGACCCAGGTTTTTCAAAATGCCGACAGCAGTTTTGGCGGTGGAGGTGTGGATGGTAACCGTGGATTACTTTTAAGAACCAGCCGTTGGGGAAAGACTTATTGCAGCGATTCAGCTTTGAATTATCCCGGAACGCTGTATAGTCCCACCACTTATCTGGATACCTTTGCAACAACAACATTAACGTTCACCTCACCTGCCATTACTGTAGTCGGCCAAAATGCACAGACCATCCAGACAGATATTTGCTCTTATGATCCCTGCGCAATTTCCGGAGGATATGGACCCACATTATGCGGCCGGTCGGCGCCTGTTTTACCTGCTATAGCTTTGGATTCAATTACCAACTGCAGCGATTCGACTTTCTTTGCCGTGAGCACAGGAACGGAATATTTTAATGTGTACAGGGATTCGCTGAATAATAATTTTGACAGCAGCTACCGGAATTTCTGTCTGCAGGCATATAAATATGAAAGCTTTACGGTCAGCCATAAATCGACCGAATATCATTATACGCTGTATTATTACGATCAGGCAGGTAATCTGATCAGGACGATACCGCCATCGGGTGTGGATCTGTCTAAATTCGGATGGTTGCAGGCCTGGAGCGATTCTGTCAGGAACTACAGGAATACAAACCGTGTTCTTACTCCTAACCATTATTTACAGACTAATTACAGATATAACACCCTAAATCAGGTATTAACACAAAAAACACCTGATGCAGGTCAAAGCAGGTTCTGGTATGATCAACTGGGAAGACTTGCCATCTCCCAGAATCTGAAACAGAAATCGGTGAGTGGTACAGAAACGGGCAGACGGTACAGCTATACACTATATGACTATATAGGAAGAATAACAGAAGTGGGTCAGATTAATAATGCGGGATCCGTGCCGATGTCAGACAGCATCAGCCGAAGCCAGGCATTACTCTCAAGCTGGCTGGCAACATCTGTCGCCGGTAAAGAACAGATCACCCAAACGGTCTATGACCTGGCTTATCCCGGATTTGTAGGCATCAATCCACAACCGACAACGCAAAGGAATTTGAGAAACCGCGTTAGTTACACTTCTTTCACCGCGGGAAACAATGCCGCAAACTATAACCAGGCGAGTTTTTACACCTATGATGTCAGCGGTAATGTGGATACACTTTTACAGGACTATGGGGCCAGTAATTTAACCAGTACAGTGAACGTCATGAATGCGAATAACAACAGATGGAAAAGAATGGTATATCAATTTGATCTTGTTAGCGGGAAAGTAAATTCTGTGGCCTATCAGGCGAACAAAGCCGACCAGTTTTATCACCGCTATACTTATGATGCGGAAAACAGGATCATACTTGCAGAATCGAGCACGGATAGCATTACCTGGGAAAAGGAAGCGCGTTACCAGTATTACAAACACGGGCCACTCGTAAGAGCAGTGATCGGAGACCAGCAGGTACAGGGCTTGGATTATGCATATACACTTCACGGATGGCTGAAGGGAGTGAATGGATCGAGTCTTGCTACTGGTTACGATATGGGAAGAGACGGAGACACCACATGGCTGAACCGCTATGTGGCAAGGGACGCATATGGATTCAATCTGGGATATTATACGGGCGACTATGCGACCATCAGCGCGTTGTCCACTCCCTTCCCCGGCTATAGCGGTCTGATCGGCTCGCAGTATAAGCCGCTCTACAACGGAAATATCAGTTCGATGGTGGTGAACATCGGAAAGCTCAACAACACACTGCTATATAATTACACCTACGATCAGCTGAACCGGATTACGGGGATGGATGTGGACAGTGGATTTAATCAGTTGACCAACACCTGGAACTCTACGCCATCGAGTATCTCTGACTATAAGGAAAGGGTTGCATACGATCCGAATGGTAATATCCAGCAATATCTGAGAAATGGTTATGGCAGTGCGTTGACCATGGACAGCTTTACCTACAGATATAACATCGATGCCCAGGGAAAGCTGCTTAATAACCGACTTGATCATATCAGGGACCTGGTAAACGGCAGTGATGCCAGTTATGGCGGAACTTACCTGAATGACCTGGATAACCAGGCCTTCGGCAATTATACTTATGATTCAATAGGCAATTTAATATTTGACGTACAAAAAGGTATTTCTTCCATCACCTGGAGCGTGTATGGCAAGATGCTGACTATTACAAAGGGCACTGGAACCTTTAGCTATCAGTATGATGCGACGGGTAACCGGATCAGCAAAATGTTTGCAAACACCTCGGGCCAGGTAACATACACCTGGTATGTGCGGGATGCGCAAGGCAATGTCATAGCCACCTATACGAGTTCCGGAACTGGAACCAACGACAGCCTCTATTCCCTGGCCTTAAGTGAACAAGATATATATGGATCGAGCCGTTTAGGAATTTTAAACCGTAACCAGGACATGAAGGCTACATACACGGCACCGAACTTCCTGACCTTCCAGAGAGGTAACAAGAACTACGAACTCTCGAATCACCTGGGCAGTGTTCTGGTCACGATTTCTGACAAGAAACTCGGTGTAAGCAGCAATGGAACTACGGTTGTCAATTATCTTGCCGATGTAAAAACGGCGATGGATTATTATCCTTTCGGAATGGAGATGCCAGGCAGGCAGTTCAATGCCACCACCTACACCTATTCATTCAATGGCAAAAGAGATGACAAGGATGTAATCTACGGCTGGCAGGATTACGGAGCCAGGGAGTATGACAGAAGGCTTGCACGATTCACTTCGGTGGATCCGTTGACAAGAAAATATCCTTGGTATTCACCTTATCAATTTGCCGGCAATAGCCCAATCAAATTTATAGATGCAGATGGTCAGGAGACTCTTGACCCTGGTATTCCTATTGGTTTAACGATTGGGGTATTAGTTATCGAAAACAATCTTTTTGTCACATCTCAATTTGTGCTTAATTCAGCAAAGGCTCATGGGATTAGTGAACCTAAAAATCAATTAACGAGAATTGGAAGAATATATGAAGATGCTGTGCTGCGCTCGCTCAACCTAAACGAAACAAAAAAGCCGATTTATCCTTATCCAGAAAGACCGGATAAATATTTTATACCAGATAATATCTCAAATTATACTGTAAAGACTGATAACACAACATATGAATTTGAAAATGCTTTTATTACTGAAGTAAAATATACAACAAAAGATTTAGTCCCTTCTTATAAAGCTCAACAATTAAAAGGGTTTATCGATTACTTAGCTAATGTACGCGGGGTAAAAATTAATGGCGTAGAAACAAATGAAAAACCTTCAGACTATGGTCAAGCAGCTTTAATTTTGGTCACCCCTGCCGATGTACAAATTTCAGATGAAATAATAAACTATGCTAAAGAAAAGAATGTTGCATTACTAAAGAGAGTGCCAATTGCGGTGACGCCATTAATGGGCAATAGTGATGAACGATCTGCAATAGATAATAATAAAATCAAGTTGTCACAGGCAATCCCTGTCATGCAATCAAAGAACAAAATGAAAAATAGCGATTTATACAAGGCGCAGACAACTGTTGGCGAAACCGGGGGAAGCAATAATCCTGGCGATAAAGTTGACATAAATTGGAACAAAGACTAGTAATCAAGTGGATGTTTTCGAGTAAGGCACTTTTTTTATTTTGTGTAATATTGTCTTATTCTTGTCATTCAAATTCTCCGTCTAAAGGAGAGGTAAATAAAGTTAAGGGCATGTCTAAATCTATTGACTATTTTGAATTAACCTATCAAGGGAAAATCTACAAGATACCAGTTTTGTCAACTAAAGAGGTACAAGACTTTTTGAAATCTTCTAATATTGTCAAATTGAAAAAGCCAATTTATTCAGAACTATCTTTGAATGTTTATAAAGCTGATTTGGGTGTTTTGGCCATTCGGGATGGACAAAGTGATGCCCCTTTGTACCCATCAGAAGAGGTTCTCGTTTATCAATTAAAAGGCCATTCATTTCAACCCCGCCCTATTCTAGAAGGAATCAATATCTATGGAGAAAATTTCCCAAAATTTTCATACATGCTTGCTGATAGTTTTCTAAAAAAGATGGGAATCTCAGAAAATGATTTGCCACTAAATATTTTGACTGCTGTAGATGAACGGCTACTTGCAAATCGCACAAAGAAATTTTTTAACGAGGAGGTTATGTCAATAATTGCGCTTATCGGTGAATTAATAAATAAGAAATATCATTCAGAATGGATTATGGTGAAATCAGATTCAACTTGGACACCTGCTATTTTGTATAAAGGACAAAAAATATTTTTTGAAAATTATATTTTGCTTGATTTTGATAACAAAGAAGAAAAATCACCTATTCAAAATAGTTACTTAACAATTTGTGATATTATTGAATCTAATCTTTAGTCGATTTAAATAGGCAAAATTTTGAATTATCGTTTTTCGTTTTTGGATGAATTTATATTTTTGCGCTGCCTTTCACGATCGTGATAATTTGCGAGAGCATATTATTTTTTAAGAAAATAATGAACAAGAATAAAAGTCGCATTTAAACCTTTAAATTAATATCATGAAATATCTTAAGGCTTTATTTCTTTTTTTGATAATTGTCAATTGTAGCTATGCTCAACAATCTTTTCGTATCAACGACTTCCCAAGAGTATTTCACGGATCGATTTCAAACAATTTTGATAAAAAGATAAATGATACTGTCACCTTGCATGGCGTATACAAAAGTCCCAATTATCAACTATCGTTGGTTAAGGCGAATGGTACGATTATTTGCTCTTGTCTGTATTCTTTAAACCAGGCGGTAGAAACAAACAGTAGTCGTGATTCTACCGTTCAGGTAAAAGTCCTGGAACCTGTTAGTGACAATTGCATCAAAAAATACAGACACCTGGTTGACAGAAAACTGCAGTAGCCACGAGTGCGAATTGCCAAAACTTACCACAATGGGAAAGTCTCCCGGATCAAATACATGAAAACCTTTACCCAACTAAATTTCCGTTGATTAATTTTATTTTGTTTATCCAATCTATTTTCTTCCGCTTGCAATTGAAGCAATTTCCATGCGGCCAAATCGTTTTTAATACAGAAATAATATCCATATTTTTTGAGTATAAACTGCTTGTGAAAGCTTCCAAGTCGCCCTTCGGGCTGTAGGAAAAAGGGGGGAATTACGATTGCACTTGCCAACAATTAGTTCAATTATTTAACTGTACTTCGTTCCGGATTGTTCTCTAAAGCAAAAAATATTTAGTTGAACATCGTAAGGTATTGCCGGCTTTTTTTCACGGCTTAGGGGATGGCCAAATATCGAAGTCGCTTCCTTAATATAATAGGAAAAACCATTATCCACCAGCAGTACAAAAAGTTTAGCCAATTCCATATTCTGCGCAAAGGAACCATGATATTCCAGGAACAGATGCCTGACAAAATGCAGGTTTCCTGCAATATCATTCATAACTTGATATTCGGCCCCCTCTATATCCAGCTTTAGAAAATCCACCGGCCTGTTTAAGAAGTCCCTGAGACGGATCGCTCTTACGGGTACTGTGTTTTTGGAAGAACCGAAGTCGATTCTGCTGGTCATGGCCCCATCACCTGAAAACTGCAGTACAGTATTATCTACCCATACCGCTTCCTTGCGGGCTTCTACATTTTCAAAGGCAAATGCCCCGATATTTTTTTTCAGGAGGTCAAAGTTTTTTTCATCAGGTTCAAAAGCAATGACGGTGGCATCGGGATATAATCGTTTCATATAAATCACACTGAGCCCAATATTTGCGCCGCAGTCAATGATAAATGGGCTGGAAGGCAGTTGTTGTTTATAAATATCCTCTATAAAAATTTCATGTAACCCATGAAGTAATTCCGTCGGACTATAGTATGAAAGGATTTTCCCGAAAAGGCGATGGGTACGTATCCTACCGGGAATCCAGTGCTTTAGAAATATCTTCTTTATAGGACCAATATTTAACTTACCGTACGGATTATGGAATATCTTGCTTATTCTCTTCCGGATTCCGTGCAGGATATTGTTACTGAACGATCTATTTTGCATGAAAATTATTTCAATAAGCGCGCTTTGATGTAACATGTACACCAAAATTAAGCCAGACCAAGTCCTAGCTTCTACAAATTATCTTTCCTCTATCAGTCTTAAATATGGCTCAATAGATTTATCAAAACTATAATGTTTGGCTGCCTTAATAGCATTTTCAACGTACCGAAGGTAATTTTGCCTAATAGTAATTATTGCCTTATGTATTTCAACGGGGCTTAAGTTGTCGATCAGGACGCCACATTGAAATTCGGGCACAAACTTAAACCCAATAATGTTGCTGGCAACAACTGGTACACCCGCCGCGAGATATTTGAACATTTTTCCAGATGGGGCAGAGGCATAGTTAAAATAATTATCCCGAATTACGGGGACTTCAAAATTATAAAAGCAAAAGCCTATTTCGTAATTGGATAAAGACTCAACAACTTCATCATTTTCAAGATATTTTCTTTTAAGTACTAATCTCTTTTCATCTAATAAATGTTTATACTCCTTATTTATCCTTGCATCGTCCTCAGGCATAATGGCTCCCTGGACAGTCAGCTTTTCGTCCTTATAGGCATTTAAGTAATTCAGGCAATGGTAAAATCCCAGTAAGTCATAAGCAGAACCTCCATAAATAAGTCCATCCCGGTCCTTTTTTAGCACTTCTTTATATATAGGCGCATTTTGAACGTAAAAAGTTTTTATGTTTTTGTCCTTAAATAAATATTGAAAACGTTCTTTGCTCTGAATTAATACACAATCGATATACTTTAAATCAATTAGGGGAAGGAATAGTTCATCTATCGTAAGTTCAAGGGATAAAAAATCGCTATGTTT
>JBGPBW010000110.1:0-15081 GCA_041481385.1 Puia sp. | reverse complement strand
GGGTGATCTTATAAATCAGGACTTCATTTTCCCTGATAATCTCGACACAGGCCTGGTCTTGTTGTATTGCTAATCAGGCTCCCCTTATTAGTATGGAAAGGAAGGAAAAAATCACAGCATGGAGCAGCTTTATTTTAACATTATGAGGTTTAATCAGGGAAAACGAGAGTAGATCACTTCCTCATGAATAGCCGTTGGGAGAATGATTCTGAGTTTAAATTGGCGATTTTCCCTAATAAAGTAGCGAAGAAAATTGTTTTGAATCAAGTTTATGCGGTCGAACGGCCACCATTCGGATATGGGTGTGAAATTTGATTAGTTTCCGTTTTATTTTCAACGATGAATCTTGTTGATTCATGAAACGATAAAAAGGATTTAGTACCCGATGGGAATTATTTTGGATTGCACATGCGAGCATTGCGATTTTAATCAGTACGGCATTCGATTGGGCTCTGACATGATTTTGGGATACAATTATTTCCCGGCCTACCAGGCTTTGGATAAAAAAGTAGCCCAGATCAATATTCACAGATACCTTGAAATCGAAGAATTCCGTTTGCCCGGAGAAAAAAATGAGGAGTTGACCATCTTCAAGTCGCTCCGGTTATTTCCCTATTTTGAACCGACCATGTTCGAAAAGAACGGCCAGGAAAATAAAACCCTCTCCGAATTTCCTTATCTGCAGTCGAAATATAATTACTGCCCCCAGTGTGGGTCCTTTGCTTTGGAATTTAAATAAATTTTAGGTCAGCATCAATTTATCCAGGAATTCAACAAACGTCAGCGCGCTCTCTAAATCAATGAGTTTCTTATTGCCGATGATCAGCTGGTTCCCGAGAATTTCCACTATAAAGTCCGGAGCGGTTATTGCCTTGATCTGGTCTCTGAAAGACGGGGTCAGGTATAAATCTGCCTTTGTTTTATCATCAGTCAGTATATAATACTTCTTGCTGAATTCTGGGTCATCGTCAAAGTCCAGTTCAATGTGGTGGATCAGTTCATGAACTTTATCAAGCATCGTCTCCGGTTTGATGAGGATATGCCCATAATCCTTTGACAAATTCAGAATACCCCATTGTTGAAATTCCCTAAAATAACTTCTGGCCTGTCTCGCGGCGGGAATTTGATAACCTAACTGAATAAATCCGAGATGGAAAATTCTGCGGGGATTTGTGATTTTTAAAAAAGGCCCGGAATCAAAAATCTCGTTGGTTTCAAAGGAAGCAAAGGGTTTCATATCGAAGGGAAAGTCCAGATCAAATGCTACCGCATAGTTCTTCCTGAGCTCCTCATGAATCTTGAGAACCAATTGAACCTGCGGTTCACTCATGGTATAAGATACGAAGGGTAAGTTATTCATCAGGTCAGCCAGTGCATTCGTTCAAACCGTGAAGCGATACTAATATGTATAACTTTTTATCGCTATCGCATCTACGCCACTAACGTAGGAACTGTCCTGAATGAGGCGATTGCTGCTGTCAAATTTATAGTAATGTGTAGCTGTGATCGGGGAGCCACTGGCATCGGAGGTCGTGGTTTTAATAAAATATTTAGGACCAGCAACAAAGGTCAGGCCCATGGTAAGGTTATAGGGTTTGTCCATATAGTAGGTAAAACTGATGGTTCCCGTATTGTCTGACTGCGTCAGGGCGTTCCCGTTATTATCATATGTGTATTGGGTCTGATTGGAAAGTGTGGACACCCCACCGGAATAATCATAGTTATTCACGGTTTTTACCAGATGATTGGGATCATAGAAATATTTTTCCGTCGAAGTATCCTGGCTGTCGTCATACTGAAACGTACTGTCGACAAGAGAAAAACTATTGAGCCAGAATTTTTCATGTATGCTTAACTGACTATAGTTGTAGAGATCCATTGTTATTGTTTTATCATCCGGATATTGGTACACAAATTTTATAACGGATGGCTCAGGGGTCGCTGCCAGACTGATCAAGCGGCCCTTACTATCATAGGTGACATTATAAGTAACCAGAGAATTGACTACAGAAGACCGGACGTCTTCGGTATAGGTTTTCGGCAATGCAGCAGTAGACGCAGGAGCGTCATTGCCCTTTTTACAGGAGAACATGCTGATAACTAAAATAAGGCAGGGCAGGAGGGTTATGTTTTTCATGTTGTTGGGCGGCGAAGTTTAGCCGCATCCAAATATACTCAGAACACCCGGAATCATATATAAGGGTAAACCCTTAGGCCGGACAGGGTACTTAAAATGAATATATCATATACCTGTAACCTTTTTGTAACCTCTTGTGTCTAAACCTAATATCGCATCAAACAGATTTTGTTATGGAACCATTGTTAATTTCCAGCTGGATTAAAAAATTTACCTGCTCAGCAAAAAAGAATGCCGCTAAAAATAATGTCTTACTTAAACTCTTGCTCGTATTTGTTACTATCTCTGTTAACGATTCATGTAATGTTCAACAATCCGCAAATGCAAAGGTCGACGTTACAGGAAACTGGCAGGTCACAATCTCTGTGGCAGAAGGCACTATTTTAGGGAAAGGATCCCTTTCGCAAAGCGGTGAAGCTGTGACCGGTTGGGTGGGACCAAGCGAATATGATCCAATTCCCATCACAGGAATTTTCAAGGAGGGCAGGCTAATCATAAAAACCTTACCACAACCCGGGAGGACGGTAGCTTTCGACAAAGTGGAGCTGATAGTTAATTTGGATACGATGTCTGGTGCGATCGTGAACGGATCTCATGGTAAAGGTACCATTAAGTTTATACGGTCGAAATAGATAACCAGGGTTAAAATGTTTTTGGAACAGACTTAAATACACTCAAACAAGAAAATGCTATTTTACTCCAAACTGGCGAAATAGACATTACTGATGAGTGCGCCCCTATTAAACTACTATTAACATGAGGTTGTATGCAAGTGTGACTATTTCAATTGTCACAAATGACAAGATAAAATGAATAGGCGAACCAGGTAATCTTTGAGCGTTTTAGTTGGGCAACTTATATTGTTCTTTGGCGACGTCTTGTAACATAAATTTGAGTCTTAAAACCATACAAGATTTCAGAATAATGACAAACAACAATATCACATTGACTAAAACAGAAAAAGATGATTTAAACGCATTTTTTCAATTTCAGCTTAACGAAGAAGCTAATTATTTAGCAGCGTTCACATCTAAAGATCCAAATGACAAAACGGCTTACATTGAAAAGTATACAAAGTTCTTAACTGACCCGACAATCAATATGCGGACAATAAAAGTTAATGATGAAATCGTAGGTAGTCTGGCAAAATTTGTTATGGAAAATGAAGTCGGGATTACTTATTGGATTGATAGAAAATTTTGGGGACAGGGAATTGCCACAACGGCACTTAAAGACTTCTTGAAAATTGAACAAATCAGACCAATTTATGGACGTGTTGCATTTGACAATTATGGCTCACAAAAAGTTTTAGAGAAATGCGGTTTTGTAAAAATCGGAAAGGACAAAGGGTTTGCTAATGCACGACAAACAGAGATTGAAGAATTTATTTATAAACTTTCAGGCTGACAATTGGACTCCAACCGGTGGCTTAAGAAACCTATTACTGTTACACAGAAATTATTTTATTTATACCCACCTCTGATTCGAATTCCAATACTCAGAGCCAGATAACTGCCTTTGAAGATAGAAATTCCCGGCGGATAGTAAGTGTTGTATTCGTATTTATATAAGTTGGGTGCTCTATGCCAGGCGACCCTGAAACTCAGGTGATTCCATTCCAAACCTAATCTTATATTTCCTCCCATTCTCCCGGTATTCTGATAAACAAGTTTTTCCTCGGGTGGCAGTGATGCGGGGGAGCTATAAAATGAATTCGTGTATAAGCCATAGCCGGCTCCAACCGACAATCGAAACCGGCGATTCTGAAAATAATAGTAATCCAAGGTCAAAATGTATGAAGCCACGGTGTGCTCATCAAATCCGGCCCATGCGAATTGAACGCCTGCCCGATACCCGTATGCGAAAGTATAACCTGGGTTGAACTCAATGACGGCACCTCCGGTGTTGGTTTGCTGAAGAGCAGGACCAGCATCAATGAATATTGAGAAAGGCTCGGGCCTAACCTCACTTTGTCCATTTGTATTTAGCGACACTAGAAGAAAGGTGCATGTCAGCAGGCAAAAGGATTTCATATTGATTTCGATCAAACCGGAGACAATCAGACCTACAGGGTTAGTTGCATTTGATATGTTAAAGAATCATCGAACAGTTGTTTATACAACTGTCGATCCCCAGCATAACTGTCATTAAATATTCCATTGGAGATGATGGAATTGGGAAGCAAAGCTCCGTTTATACCCTGTCAGATTCTAATTCCGCGGGTTTCGCTTTCAAAACTCGAATAAATTGGTTATTTTTCTACTATAAGCCCCTGGATGAAAGCCCTGTTTCTCTTCCTTACGACTTGTCTAAGCGCATCTGCATTGTTTGGACAGCAGTGGAGCATTTTGAATCCGCCGACTAATCTTTTTAATAATACCATTTATTCGACCATCGTTGACAAATCCGGAAAGGTTTATGCTTCAGGGAGTTTTACCGACAGCAGTAACCACAATGCGGTTGCTGTTCTTTCCAACGGCATCTGGACCGAGCTGGGTGTTGGAGGAAACCCCCTGCATGGCCTGTCCACTATCTATACCCTTGCGTTGGATTCCTCCGATAATTTGTATGCTGCAGGTGTAACTGAAGAAGCCGGAGGTAATTATTCTATTGCGAAATGGAATGGCAGCCAATGGTCGAATCTCGGAACGGGTGCATATGGGCAGAATTTGCCGGGAATGATTTTTTCACTCGCGACCGATAAAGCAGGAAATATTTATGCCGGAGGTGAACTGATGGATTCCACCGGGAATTATTATATATCGAAATGGGATGGCCAAAGCTGGACGGAAATCGGAACAGGCACGCACGCTTTGCACGCGAATGGAATTATTTACAGCATCATTCCTGACGCGAACGGAAATATTTATACAGCGGGACAGTTCACCAATGCAGCAGGAAAATTTTATGTGGCCAAATGGAATGGCACCGACTGGAGCGAAGTCGGTAGTGGTGCCGGCGTATTGAATGCCAACAGCAATATTAATTCTTTGATTATCGACGCGGTAGGAAATTTATATGCAGCTGGTGATTTCAAGGATATTTCAGGTTATCAATATGTGGCAGCGTGGAATGGCAATTCCTGGAAAGAACTGGGCACCGGCAATTCTGCTTTACACGCCAACGGCATGATCAACGCAATCGTTCTGGACGCAGAAGGCCGGATAAACGCCGGAGGTATGTTCAATGATTCAAGCGCTAGTTTTTTCCTCGCTCAATGGACAGGAAATAACTGGATCGAAGTGCAGGGAACAAACCTGATTTGGCCGGTAACCAATTTTATTTATTCGCTCTCCTGCGACCGGTCTGGAAATCTTTTTGCTGCGGGAAAATTTACAGATCTCAACGGAGATTATTACGTTGCGAAGTTTTCGGGGTCTGGTTGGACTAAACCTGGTCTGGGCGGAACCAAATTACCACACCAGTCTAATCCCATGCAGGCCATGGCTGTCGATACAGGAGGCCATGTTTTTGCTGTGCTTGGCATTCCTGATATGTTGGGTATTCCCATGGTGGAAAGGTGGAACGGAAAAACCTGGATCCAATTACCCGATACTTCTTCCATAGGTTATGCTTCCATCAGCCATCTTGCGGCCGACAGTTCCGGTAATATGTATGCCTCAGGAATTTTTGGAGCCACACCCGGCGTGGGTCTATTTAATGGGGTAGGGTGGACGGCAATTCCGATGTCAACGAGTGCGTATACGATCAATGCCATCACCAACCTGGCAACGGACAAAAAGGGTAACGTTTATATTTGCGGTCAATTTCTTCAGAATGGTGTTGGGCTTTACAATATGGCTAAATGGGATGGTACAAGCTGGAACTTTTTTTATATAGATGCCGATTTATATTATTTTATCGTGGACTCAGCCGGAACAATTTATTCTGCGAACGCAGATTACACAAATACCGGTTATAATGTTTATCAGATCAAGGACAATTTGGCAACCAGAATTGGCGGAACGGATCCGAATCGGTTGAACGCTAATTCCTGGGTACAGGCGATGGCCCTGGATGCCGCCGGGAATTTATATGCTGGAGGTGGTTTCAATGACGTAAATGGAAATGCCTATGTAACCCGGTGGGATGGAAATAGCTGGACTGAATTGGGGGGCACAGGAAGCGGATCCTTCGGGGCATCAGGATATATAGAGGCGCTGGCATTTGACAGAAATGGTAATCTCTTTGCATCCGGCGACTTATTAAAAAATTCAGGTACTTATATTGGTATGTGGGATGGCCAGTCCTGGATCACCGTAGGAGATGGACAAACCTTCTGGGAACAGTTAACGGGTGATTTTCTTTGTCGTGACGGACACGGAACGATCTATTCAGGTGTTTCCAATTCCATTTATAAATATACTGAAAGCACACCTACCGTGATATGCAGTGGATCGCCCGCCATTTCATTAAGTGCCAACCAAACAAGTTTTTCCGGACAAACCGGAACCTTGGTTATTAAAGCCAACCTAACATCGTCTGTCGGAAACAATACAACATTTGAATTTGCATCCGACCGCGCATTTAATTCAATTTTGTCCGGTCCTTCTGCTGACAGTTCGCTCTCACTACCCGTAAGCAGTCTCCAGACAGGCGTTAATATGGTATATGTAAAAATGCAGACAACTGATGCGTGTCAAACGGAATTTATTGTCCTGGACAGTATCGGAGTAACTAAAAATTCGATTACCGGATTAACCGATATAGATTATCCAAATTCGCCCATCATTTCTTTCCCCAATCCCTTCGTTAATTTCATTCATATCTCCGGGCTAAATGCTTCTAAAACGTACACATTTACCCTTTTTAACAGTCAGGGTGTAAAAGTGAAAGAGGTACAGGTTAGCATGCAGACGGAAGTCGATATCGAATCTGCCGAACTCCAAAACGGCGTCTATCTGTTGCAGGTGTACGATAATACCAAAAACAGAGTGATCGGCACTATGACATTGCTGAAATAAGTTACAACTTAATAATCTGCTAAGCTTGGGCTACTTTATTTCGGCTTTCTTTTTAGTCCTGGCCGGACGGGTTTTTCTGGCCGTTGGTTTATTTACTGTCTCAGGTGTTTTGTCGCTGCGATGAGGCATGAATACATCGGCGGGAAGCTGAAAATAATCTTTTAGTCTTTGGGCCATGGTCAGCGTTAATTCCCTGCGGCCGGATAGAACAGAAGATACATGACCTTTGCTTCCAATGATTGACTCTAAATCTTTGGACTTTAACCCGTTTTCCGTCATTTTTAATTTAATCACTTCGATCGGATCAAGATCAGGAAGCGTAAAATGTCTGTCCTCATAGTCTTTCACCAGTACTAACAACAGGTCCAATTCTTTTTCTTTATCAGATCCTGGTGCGGCATTGAATATTTCCATGGTCCGCCTGATGGCTTTTTTATAATCGGCAGTCGTTTTCAAAACAAACCAATTCATTTTATTTTGATTTATAGTCGAGAATTCTCTCATCAAATTGAATTTTCCTGCTGTCTATTTTATCATAAGCCTGATGTGTTCCAAACCAAATGATATAGGCTGAGGTTTTTTGGAAGTTCATCCTGACGATTAATCTGAAATCATTTCCTTTAATATTAAAAATTATCCGGTTATCAGCTACGATACTTGCATTTCCGTAAACCTCTTTTAACTTATTAAAGTCTTTGAATATTTGTTTCGAAAACTGATGGTACCAGGTTAAAAGAGCTGTTTTTGCTATTGGAAATTGATCGCAATAGTAAACAATCGCTCCTTTAGCGATAATATGCATAACGGTGAAGTTAGTAAAATGTTTTCAATTTGAAAACATTTTTAATTGACAGATTGTGTTGATTTATCGATCTCACTAAAGTATTGAGAATCCGATAAGGGTTATATACCACTTTAAGGGAGGTGAGAGTAATCAAGGCTTCAGTGGACAAGTCATTCGGAACGTAGGCTGGTGACCGGGTTCGCCATCGCAGTCCGTATCGTCTGTACACTCAGCGTGATCAGCGCGATCACGATCATACCGATACCACTGGCTGCGAAAATCCACCAACTCACTGATGTACGGAATACAAAATCATCCAGCCAGGAATGGATGGCCCACCAGGCCAGCGGTGTGGCGATCAGAAAAGCAATTGTCACCAGCTTCACGAAATCTCCCGAGAGTAGGGCCATGATCTGCGTGACCGACGCACCCAGCACTTTACGGATGCCGATTTCTTTTCTGCGGTAGGTGGTGGTATAGATCACCAGGCCGAGCAGTCCAAGGCAACTTATGAATATGGTTAGGCCTGTTGCCCACTGCAATAGTTTAGACGTCTTCTGCACTTCGCCATATGCGTTGGCGATACTTTCATCCAGGAAATCGCATTTGAATTCTTCTCCCGGATAGGCGGACATAAATATTTTTTTCATCGCCGCGATAGTGCCCGGCCAACGCGTGGCATCTGCCGGTAACGAAGCCAGCATCACATTGCTTTGTTGCGCAGAACGAACAAGGGCCATTGAAGCAATTTTGTAATTCAGCGGATGCGCGTGAAAATCCCGGAACACGCCTACGATCGGAACATGTTTGTCGTCAAATTTCAGCGTTTTGCCCAGCGCGTCTGCGGGATGCACAAAACCCAATACATGCAGGAAGGTTTCATTGATCAGCAGTTCACTCGTCGTATCCGCCGGAAGCAGATCCCTGCCGCTGAGCAACGGGATCCGCAGCAGGTCCAAATAACCGGCGCTGGCCGATTTCATTTCCACCACAATGTTCTGCAGCGGTTTTTTGCCTTCGCTAAAATCCATGGTGGTGGTCCACCATCCCTGTGAAGATGGCAGGTCGTTGGCCTGGACGGCCCTCTGTATTCCGGGTACCTGGCTCAGTTCATGAAGTACATATTTTTTATGATCGACCGAATGATCGGAATAAGGATAGTTTATGCTCACGATGGCCTGCTTCGAAAAGCCCAGGTCCTTACTCAGCATGAAATGAATCTGTTTGCCCACCATCATCGTACCGATCACAAAAAACTGCGCGATCACAAATTGTGAAACCGTTAGTCCTTTGCGCAACCAGGCCCTGCGCGTCTGATTCGTCCCTGAATGAGCGCGGTTCTTCAGGGAGTCGATGGTATTCGCAGAAGACAAAACCCAGGCCGGGTAAAATCCGGCAAGTAATGTAACGGACAGCAGCAGAATCACAAGAAAAGACAATACAAACGGACTCGTCATCGAAAAGGAGACACCTTCCGCAATAAAGGAAGAAAATAGTTTTCCGATCGTGGGTGTAATTGCGGCCGATAAAACAGTAGCCGTTGCCGTGATGAGAAAGGTTTCTCCCAGAAACTGAAAAACCAATTGCCCACGGGAACAGCCCATGGTTTTGCGCACACCGATTTCTTTGGCACGTTGTGCCGCATTGGCCGTCGTAAGGTTGATGAAATTGATACAGGCGATCCCGATCAGAAAGCCGGCGGCCAGGATCAGGCCCATCAACATCGATTTATTGGCGACGGGCGAATCGAAAGTCCCATAATATTGGTTGAAATGAATATCACTCAGTGGTTGCAGGCGATAGGCCCAGGTGTAATTATTTTTCTTTGCGTCTTCGCCCCGGGTTTTATCAAAAATATTTTTCAGTCTTTTTTCTACAGACGAAATGGTCGTATTACTACCCAGCTGCACATAAAGTTGCTGATCGCTGGTGGTGGATCCCCACTGGGACCAATTCATCGTATTTTGAAGTTTTGTATTTTTCAGGATGGTATTCATGGAAATGAACTCCAGGAAATTAAAATCCGTATTGCCCTGCTGATCCAGGTCCGCTACGATGCCCGAAACCCGCACAGAGATCGAATCATCATATACGATGGGCTGCCCGATCATGTCTGCAAAAGAACGCTTGGGGAAATACAGTTTGGCGCGGCTTTCGCTAATCACCACCTGACCCTCCTGGCTAAGGGATGATTGTTTATTACCCGCGATCCAGCGATAAGGAAGCAGATCAAAATAATGAGCATCGGCAAAAATGATATGGTTTTGGTATTTGAATGTTTTGGGTTTGACGGGTGCGGTATTAGAAGAGGTTTTGGCGGAAGCGTTAGTTGGAGAAACATGATCAGCAGAAGGCGAATTGGCGGACGCACTATTTGTTGAAGAGATATCGGCAGCAGGAGTATTTGCCGAAGAACCATTGGCGGAACGCTCATTCGGTAAAACAATTTCTACCGGATTATAATATCGGAAACTCACGAGGTTGTCGATGCCGCTGAGGTCCTTACGAATCGCGTCAGCGAGGGGTGCGGGTATACCGCGGGTATGGCCCGGTTCACCCGAAAAAGTATAATCGCTCACCACCCTGAAAATGCGGTCCTTGTTTTTTTCAAACCGGTCAAAACTGTATGCATAATGAACGATCAGGAAGATCACCAGGGAGGCGCTGATGCCGATGGAGAGGCCCAGTATATTGATCACCGAAAAAATCTTATTGCGGCTGAAATTCCGCAGTGCGACGACCAGATAGTTTTTGAACATGGTGAGGCATTTAGACCCTTCGGGATCCAAGGGTCATGCCATAAACAAAAGGGTTAAAAATCAATTATTTGCGTGTCTTTCCCTCGAAGAACTGTACGGAATTTTGAATCGGGTTGTGCGATTATGATACATTTTGATCAGGACTCAACCACCAGTACCAACCGGAATCGCAGGATGGTACTTTTTGAAAGGGAACTGCCAATCCCCGATAGATGCCGGTTTCCTGGCCTGGGAGTTACGAAATTTCTTATATTGTGGCAGATGGGCATACCTCCTCCATTTTCTTTCTGAAATTGAATCAGAAATCCAATTCTTAATGACTTATTACTTTTTGCGACTAAACATCACACTAGTCTCATTTTGACCAGTTTACCTATTATGAAGATCTCCGTCCAAATGAAAGGTTCTTTCATTATCGTATTTCCTTTGGTGGAGTTTATCGCACTTTTAAATGGTTCTGCCTTAAAGGCCCAGCAAGCCCGTCCACAGGCGTCGGCCCAGAAAGCCCGACCCCAGATGTCGACCCGTGAAGCCCGTCCCCAAACATCGGTTATAAAAAATAACTTTACCAGCTTCACAAGAAAATATACAAACCGTGGAAAATTATGGATGGCAAAGAATAAGGCCTACCTGCACCATCCCGACGCAAATTTTAATGATAAATACAGTCCCAATAGCAAAGCGGTTGAACTATTTGAAAAAAGAACGATCAATTCCAAATTCTACATAAATAAAGACACTCCGTCGATTTGTTATGCTCAACGGTCATCAAGCCCCATGCACTTCAAAAAGAACGGTGAATGGATTACAGTCGACACCCGGCTTAGTCCAAATGGCGCATTACGCTATGAAGTTTCGAATCAGGAAGATCCCCTGGGTTTTGATATTACAAGAAAATCATCCTATATCATCACTTCCGATGGTAGAACTTATTTCAACAATTGGAAATTGTATGGAGAAAAAGGGGGCGCCGAAACTTTATTAGCCAACGCTAACTGGACAAATTATGCCGCCGGAGATGATGGAATCGCTATTAAAAATATCTTTCCTGGTATCGACGCAGAAATGAAAGTGTCGAGGGGTTCAATTAAAACCAATTTTATAGTACATGCCAACAAATTTTCCACCTATAAAACACTGCTGTTCAGAGATGCTTTTTTGAACGGGCATCCGGGCAATTTCACTTTCTCCAATGGGCTTACTGGAAATGGTTTGACTTCTTCTGCTGATTTTCGTGTGGGTGCGGGTACCGTTTTTCATATAAAAGAAGGGGTCATGTACCAGAAGGAAAAACCATCTTCAACCCACCAGTTCATTCCGTATTATCTCGACCATAACAAATTGACACTGGCCATCAACAGCGATTTCCTGAATACTCAGGTCAGGATGGGCGATGTAGTAATAGATCCCCTGGTGCAGGACATGGGCTCGCTGACGAAAGACATGATTACCGGATCGCACTCAAATCAGGATTGCAGCATGGATACTGCCTGCCAATACGATTTTATGGTGCCCGCACCGCCTGGTGCAAAGCTTATTGACGCCATGTTTTCGTTTGAATTTACGGCAAACGCTCCTTGTGTTCGCCAGGATGGGGCTTTCTCCTTTGCAATAAATGGTGGCTGCCTCTCTCAAAAATATGTAGGCGCTGATTCTACTACCGGACCGCAGAATTTTCCAAATCAAAGCATAATATTAAATAACGGAGCCAGTGTGGCTGGCTGTTTTCCCAGCCCGGTTTGCGGTGCCCAAAATATTCCTTTTAGTTTTTATTTCTATAGAAACTGCAATGGCCCTGCTGGTTGTGACGGATCATGCATTGGAGCCTCCAAAGATTTAACGATAACCATAGTGGGACGAACATTTGACTCTGCTACCCTGAGTGTTTCACAGCCAAGTAGTTGTGCAGGCGCTCCGGTCACCTTAACAGCAAGAGGGTATTATGGCATACCTCCTTACTTCTTCATATGGCAGGGCCTGCAGCAATTCAATGGTGATTCAGTAATCCAGGTTAATCCTAATGCCAATACTACATATTCAGTTCAGGTTAGCAGTGCATGTCCAGGTCCGGGCGGCGGGCCAATAACAAAATCAATAAACGTGAATGTCTCTAAACCCCCTACCCCGACATTCACATCAAACAGTCCCGTGTGCACCGGGGGTCAACTAATTTTATCCGCACCAGCCAAACCTGGCATAACGTATTTTATACAAAATCCGATCGCAGGTTTGGGAGGTGGCCAGTATGCCAGTGCGGCTGTTTTTAACAATGTTACTACTGCATATGCCGGAACCTGGATCGCTGTAGCTACCGATATAAATGGTTGTACTTCGGATACGGCCAGTACATCAGTAGTTATCAATCCCACTTTTTCTCCGACCGTAACGATCAGTTCTTCGGCGACAAATATTTGTGCAGGAACCCAGGTCACCTTTACTGCAATAGCAATCAACGCCGGAAATTCACCCACTTACCAATGGTTGTTAAATGGTAAAAAAGTAGGTCCAAACAACCCGGTATACAGTGGTAACAACTTTGCCAACAACGACGCAGTTAGCTGTATCGTATCTGCCAGCGGGCCTTGCGCAGGCCCCTTCGACGTATCAAATGTTATTACATTAAATGTGAGCGCGGTAGTTACACCAACATTCAATGCCATCGGGCCGCTTTGTCAAAATTCGACGCCACCGGTACTGCCACCAACATCGAAGGAAGGCATAACCGGAACATGGAATCCGGTCAGCATCAATACATCTGCTCTTGGAACCGCGACCTACAACTTTACACCATCCGCGGGCAGTTGCGCAACTCCGTCTTCTTTAAAAGTTACAATCGTTAACAACATCTCGCCAACTTTTCCAACAATAACAGGTTCATACTGCCAGAATACCACAGCGCCGGTCTTACCGACAACATCTAAAGAAGGAATAACCGGAACATGGAGTCCCGCCAGCATCAATACATCTGCCCCTGGAACTGCGACCTACACATTTACACCATCCGCGGGTAGTTGCGCAACTCCGGCTTCTTTAAATATTACCATCGTTGGCAATATCTCACCCACTTTCCCAACAATAGCTGGTTCATATTGCCAGAATACTACAGCACCGGCGCTGCCGCCAACATCGAAGGAAGGAATAACCGGAACATGGAATCCGGCCAGCATAAATACATCTGCCCCTGGAACTGCGACGTACACATTTACACCATCCGCGGGTACTTGCTCAACTCCGGCTTCTTTAAACGTTACGATCGTTGGTAATATCTCACCTACTTTTCCAACAATAGCAGGTTCATATTGCCAGAATACCACAGCGCCGGCGCTGCCGCCAACATCTAAGGAAGGAATAACCGGAACATGGAATCCGGCCAGCATCAATACATCTGCCCCCGGAACGGTGACCTACACATTTACTCCATCCGCGGGCAGTTGCGCAACTCCGGCTTCTTTAAACATTATCATCGTTGCCCGCATCTCACCAACTTTTCCAACACTTGCAGCTTCATATTGCCAGAATGCCACAGCGCCGACGCTACCACTAACATCGAAGGAAGGAATAACCGGAACATGGAGCCCGGCCAGCATTAATACTTCTGCCCTTGGAACCGCGACGTACACATTTACACCATCCGGGGGCAGTTGTGCAACTCCGGTTTCTTTAAACGTTACAATCGTGAGCAGCCTCTCACCAACATTTGAAGCAATCGGGCCGCTTTGTCAAAATTCCACTGCGCCTGCACTGCCGCCAGCATCGAAGGAAGGAATAACCGGAACATGGAGTCCGGCCAGTATCAATACATCTGCACTCGGTAATACGACGTACACATTTACACCGTCATCCGGGGGCAATTGCGCAATTCCGGCTTCTATAATTGTTACAATCGTTGGCAACATCTCACCAACTTTTCCAACAATAGCTGGTTTATATTGCCAGAATACCACAGCACCGGCGCTACCGCAAACATCGAAGGAAGGAATTACGGGAACATGGAGTCCAGCCAGCATCAATACATCTTCCCCTGGAACTGCGAGTTACACATTTACGCCATCCGTGGGCAGTTGTTCGTTTCCGGTTTCTTTAAACATTACCATCGTCAGCAGCTTCACACCAATATTTGATGCCATCGGGCCGCTTTGTCAAAACTCGACGCCTCCGGCACTTCCGCCAACATCGAAGGAAGGAATAACGGGAACATGGAATCCGGCCAGTATCAATACATCTTCAGCTGGAACTGCGACCTACACATTTACACCGTCATCCGGGGGCAATTGCGCAACTCCTGTTTCTTTAAACATTACAATCATTGGCATTATCTCACCAAGTTTTCCAACATTAGCGGGTTCATATTGCCTGAATACCACAGCGCCGGCGCTACCGCCAACATCGAATGAAGGAATAACCGGAACATGGAGTCCGGCCAGCATCAATACATCT
>JBGPBW010000109.1:0-15169 GCA_041481385.1 Puia sp. | reverse complement strand
ATACTACCGGTAAAATTGAAATTATTTAGCTCTGTGTTTGGAACAATCCCCTTCTGACAAGTATTTCCAAAGGAAAAGCGAACATCAGTTTTATCCGTAGATGAACTGACTGCAACACTATTTACCTGAAGAAGGCCGGTTTGAATGTAATTTTTTAAATTATCCTTGCCGCGTGCAACCCAGGGTGTCGGTGCAACATGTCCTGTGTATGTAGTTCCATCAGCGAATGTTGTTGTATAGGTTTTAGTCGGGTCGTAAGCTCCGTCGTACTGGGGTATTGGTTGTCCACGGAACTGCGGGCCCCAAACATCGTAATCATAATCGTTGTTTCCTACACCGACTGCGCCATTTCCGAAATAAGAATCCGGACTGGAACCACCACCGCCAAATGCATATTTGCCATTATCACCCGGGCCGTAAGTATCCTGGTATAATGGAAGAGCGAGGAAACCGGTATTCCATTGCGTAGTGTTGTTAAACGTGACGACAAATCCTCTTTTGTCCTTGGTTCCTTTTTTGGTGTTGATAATGATTGCACCGTTTCTTCCCTGGAAACCATATAAAGCAGCGGCATTGGGTCCTTTAAGGATTGTATAGGTATCTATATCATCCGAATTAATATTGTACGTATCTGACGTGAACGGAACTCCATCTACCACAAACATCGGACGGTCATTCGGTGCATTCTCACCACGAATGATCACATTCGGGGCATGTCCGATTTCCTGGGTGATGTCCACCTGCAAACCCGCTGCATTCCCTTTTAATGCTGACATGGGATCCGCCTCCCTGGCCTGCGTCAATTTGGATGCGTCAATCGTCTGCAGTGAATAGCCGATCTTTTTACTTTCCTTTTTGATGCCCGTCGCAGTAACAACAACTTCATTGAGATTTTTGCTGTTGGTCTCTACTTTAACTTCCAGGAAATCATCCGAACCAACCATCACGTCTTTTTGAAGAATACCTACTCCCGAAATAATCAAAGCCTGTCCTTCATTTGCCCTGATTGAAAATTTTCCATCGTAATTGGTCGAAGTACCCGTTTTTGTTCCTTTAACGAGCACGGTAGCTCCGGAAACCGGGGACAGATCAGAAACTGAAATTACCTGTCCGTTAACGATATGCTGTGCCCGCAAAAAAACCGGGAACAGCAATACAAGCAACAACATCTTATATGTTGCCGTTGGTCTCAGCCTTGTCATCATAAGTGAAGTTTTAAGTTAGGTTTAACGATTTCAGCCGTGAAAATAGAATGGCGACATTTCCACAGAATGAAATTAAAACGAAGGAATTGTTAAGGTTTAATGCGAATTTTTATGAATTTGGGGCTGCAGTAATAATTTTTTAACGGAACGAATTTCAGGAATACAAAAAAATAAAAAAACAATAACGCTTATTTACTCGCTAATAAAATGAAATTCGATTTTTTATAAATAAATGTATTTTGTGATTTGACGTGCGGCCCATCAGCATTTTATAAGTCCTTCATAATAATTTAGTAACGAAGCCGGATAACGCCCCAATTGTTGACAATTATTTAATCAGCAGGTTTCCTTTTACCGGTTAGTTTGCATTTAAAATGAAACGCACGATTTTTATTCTTGTGCGGACAACCCTCTTTCTCTTTCAAACAAACAGCTGATCCATTATGAAACCGGCAGAAGCAGCTCAGTTCGCAGAAGAAATTATTCAGCTTTATGTATTACATGGTCACTCTGAATATGCCGGCGAAAAAGTTTCCCAGCTGGAGCACATGGTGCAAGCTGCCCAACTGGCCCGCGCACAGGGATATGACGATGAAGTAGTGCTCGCTGCTTTTTTACATGATATCGGGCATATTGCCGAAAAAATAGCAGACAGCAATTCGATGGGTACTTACGGTATCAAAGATCATGAAGCCCTGGGCGCTGATTTTCTTTCAGAACGTGGGTTCTCAGCACGTCTGACCCGGCTGGTTTCATCGCATGTTATTGCGAAAAGATACCTGACCCTCCGGGAGGACGGGTATTATGACAAACTTTCAGAAGCAAGCAAAAAAACCCTGGTTTATCAGGGCGGTCCTTTAACGGATGCAGCAGCAGATATTATGGAAAAAGATCCTCTGTTCAGAGAAATCATCCAAATGCGTCGTTGGGATGAAGAAGCCAAACTGGAGCATCAACCTGTTCCGCCATTAGATATTTTCAAGAATCTTATTTTTTTACACCTCGTTTCTCAACCCGAAACATTTGACCAAGCAACAATCAGCAACCGCTAAAGGAATCGATCAGCGGGTGGCCGTTATTGCAGCCATCGTCAGTTTCCTGACTTACACGATGGTATATGGTTTCAGAAAAGGATTCACCGTCTGCAGTTTTGAGGGCATGCAATACTGGGGACTCAGTTATAAGGTATGGCTTGTGATCAGCCAGGTACTCGGTTATGCAGCCAGCAAATTTTATGGGATATATTTTATTTCTGAATTAAAAAAAATAGCCCGTGGCAAAATCATTCTGCTGCTTGTTGGTATTTCCTGGACCGGATTATTGCTTTTCGCACTGATACCTGCACCCTGGAATATCCCATTTATGTTCATCAATGGATTCCCGCTGGGTATTATCTGGGGCATAAACTTTTCCTATGTTGAAGGAAGAAGAACCACAGATTTTATCGGTGCGGCACTTTCCGTCAGTTTTATTTTCTCTTCAGGGTTTGTCAAAACCGTTGCAGGGTATATTAAGCAGGGTTTTGGTACCAGCGAATTCTGGCTACCATTTGTTACCGGTCTTTTATTCTCTCTTCCACTATTGATTTGCGTATTCCTGCTTGAAAAAACTCCTCCGCCATCCCCGGATGATATAAAACTTCGTTCCGTGCGCCAGCCCATGACGGCGGGCAGACGAAAAGAATTTGTGCGGATGTTTTTACCCGGCCTGATTGCCTGTATCGGGATTTATGTATTTGCAACCGTGTTCCGGGACATCAGGGACAATTTTATGGCTGATATGCTTAAGGAAAACGGATACGGAATGCAGCCGGCCCTGTTCACAAAAACCGAAGTGCCGGTGACCTTGTTTCTATTGGCGCTGATGGGCGGTATGATTCTGGTTAAAAATAATATTAAAGCATTGGTGTATACCCATTATATTATCATGGCCGGGTTTATCATTACCGCCCTGACCAGTATATTATTTATCCAGGGTTCGATCAATGCAATCTGGTGGCTCACTTTTTCAGGTCTTGGCCTGTACACGGTTTATATTCCCTTCAACTGCATTTTTTTTGAACGGCTGATTGCCAGTTTCAGGGTTGCCGGTAATGTGGGTTTTCTCATTTATGTGGCCGACTCTTTTGGATATCTGGGAAGCGTCGGAGTGCTTATTACAAAGGAAGTTTTAAAAATAAAAATGCAGTGGACTGGTTTCTATGCAAATGGTGTTATTATTTTATCCGTGTTTGGTATCGCGGGTGCCATTTATTCCCTCTTCTATTTTACTGCAAAACACCGGGCGATAAACCCGGAAGCATCCGTTAATCATATATATGCAGACCCGGTCTTGTAGGAATGGATTTTAAAGGGAGTTAATCATTTTTTCTGCAAACCCAAATGACAAGGTCATGCCTGCACCGCCCACACCATTCAAGATAAAAACATCTTTATCCGGCGAATAGAAAAGATCAGTCTGGCCATCTGTGAATTTTCCATAGACGCCATTCCAGTTTTCTATAATTTTCGGGTTTTTAAAATTCGCAAATTCCTGCAGGTACCCGAGAATGAGGTCGTTGATGTGTTTTCTGTCAAAGGGATCCGGCGCGGGTCCATATTCATGTGAGTCACCAACTGTGAGCTGACCCAATCGATTCTGCGATACCATGACATGGATACCCCATTTTAAAAGTTCCGGTAATTCCCGTTCAAAGCGTTCCCTTAATAAGTTGAGTGAATCCGCTGCCCTGAAGCTGGCATAGTGAATCAGGGAAAGTCCTCCGCAAATCGCCGGACCAATTCTCGGCGAACCTTCTTCCGTCATCCTCATCATTTGCAATTTGCATTTGGTTAGTGCAAACCTGTTAAAGGTTTCCGGATATAGTGTCTCAAAATCAGATCCGCTGCATATAAATATCTGATCCGCCAGGACCTTTTGATCACCCGAACGAATATATCCGGAATGCACTTCCGTGACTGCCTTTCCCCAAATACACTGCACTCCCAACATGTTTTTCAGGTACTCAGGCAGGATGGACATAGCTTCCCTGGGATCAACAATGATTTCTTCAGCTGAATATAATCCTCCCCGGCAATTTTCTTTCCTGGCAGCAGAAGATATTTTACACACCTGATCCGGCCCTATCAGTTGGACATTTCGTCCTTCGGTCCTAAACAATTCAAATAACTCTTGCAAGACCTGCCATTCGTCGTTGTGATAAGCCAGATGCAGACTGCCGACAGGATCATACCAGAGACCGGCCGTCTCCCCTATTTCCATCCAGATTTTCCTCGAATGCAAAGCCCATTCATAAAGTTTGCCAGCTGGCTGACCAATGGGCCAGACCATGCCGAAATTCCGTACGGAAGCGCCCAGAGCCATTAGATTTCTCTCGAAAACAGAAACAGCATACCCTTTTAATGCCAGGGCACGGGCCGTGGCCATTCCGAGTATACCGGCACCAACAACAATCGCAGTTTTTTTTTGCATGTAAGAAAATCATTGAATGGCTAAAGTAAGGGCGCCAGCAGGTTCTTCCTATGCAGCGGGATAAAATAATAAAAAAATAATCCGCATCTGTGAAAAATAATTTAATGATTCGTTCATGCAGTATTGAAAAAGCGAAAAGCTCAGCGGATTACATTTGAATACCTTTTTTCCTCAGAACCCTTTGCGGATCAGCCAGCCGGTAAAACAGACTGGCTGTTCCGTTTCAACCGGAATCAAGGCGGAATGGCCTTCAAAAAATTAATCTAATGATCAGAATGGTCGTTTTTGATATGGCAGGGACTACGGTCGATGAAAATAACGTGGTGTATAAAACACTTCAAAAAGCCATTGCAGACCATGGATATTCTTTCAGTCTCGACCAGGTCTTTGCCGCAGGTGCCGGAAAAGAAAAAATGCGGGCCATCAAAGACATATTAGCTCTTAACCAAATAATTGACGACCAATTATTAGCAAATATCTACCAGCATTTTATCATCTTACTGAATGAAGCTTATACCTACCTGACTGTGCGACCTCAGCCAAACGTCCTGGAAGTATTCAGAATATTAAAACAACAAAAGGTAAATGTGGTTTTAAATACCGGATACGATGCAGTAACAGCCCAATCACTCGTTGAGAAACTGGGATGGAAAAAAGGAATTATTTATGATGATCTGATTACCGCATCAGACGTCGAAAATGGCCGACCTCAACCCGATATGATTTTACGTGCCATGCACCGTTTTAATATCGGGGCGTCTGATGAGGTTATTAAGGTCGGTGATTCTGTCATTGATATTGAAGAAGGCAAAAATGCCGGCTGTGCACTTTCCATCGGCATTACGAAAGGTGCACATTCTTATGACCAGCTTTCATCAGCCAACCCAGATTTCGTCATTTCAGATCTTTTGGAACTGCCCGTTATTATAAGCAATTACAATGCAACCCATATGTAATTTCCAGGTTGCGGACTGAATATTCATTTTACGGATGACGCTTTGATGAACGTCTTGGAAAGACTGTCCAACACTCCGATTATTTTTCCCGGCTTTTTCCATTCGAAAAGATGAATGATCCAGATTGTAAAACCAATGAATCCCTTGGTTTTTACAAGAGCATTGGCCAGTTTGCTGATGTCGCCATCCCTGGCCGTTATGCAGCTCGATTTGTCATCTCCGGCCTTTTTACTCAAGTCCTTAGCAAAAATCCAGGCACCATCTCTTGCATTGCCGATGCTAAACTGGATCAGGATAGAATCCCTTTGATTGGCATGAAGACCCATGAGTGAAAGCAATGGTGATATACGGCTGATTTCCTGTATTACTTCATACGTCAGTGATGCGATGATCGTGTTTATGACGTCGAAATCTTTTTGAATACCTTCGATCGGCAGGCCCCGCATGGCCTCGACCGCGGCGATCCCCAGATCGAGATTAATATGGGCATTGATCCCAAGCAATAGGTGCTGAAGCACAAGCAGGGAAGATTTCTTGGTTGAGTCGAGTGCAATCTTCCATGATCCCGAAATAGAACTTTCGCTTTTCCAGCTGTTAAGCGCATCCAAATATCTATTCGCGAAAATCACATCGAATCTTTCCATTCGTGGTCCATCTTCAAATACGCCCTTCGCAATACCTTCCTTCACGCCGGCTGTAACTTTATAGTACAGTGAAGCGAAGTAGCCGGAACGGTTGTTCGTCTTCAATGATTCTGAAATAACATCAGTTAGTTGGGATAAAACTTCGTCTATGGACTTGGCTGACATGATCAATCAAAAGTACATGAAATCAGACATGCATAGGGTGCGATCCCATGATTTGGCAGTATTGGAGCACTAGATGTCTATCCAGAGTTTTTATCCGCGAATGGAAAGATTGTTTCAACCAGCCTGTGCAATGGTACCATCCGGATAATTCTTCTTTCATAACTTTATGCTCAGCAATATATTTCGACTCGTGCCCGGACAATGACTAATTGAATATCAGGATCAAAAGAACCTCTAATCGTTTCTATATTTATTGTTCCCATAAATCTCAATATCATGTATACGAATTTATTTTATATCACAGCAGGCAGTTCTAAAACAGGCATATTCATATTATGTTCATTATTTGGGCTCGTGTGGCTGAATACCAGCAAAGCCCAATCTATTGTAGGTAAATGGAATCAACTTAAAATCAAAACATTTTATACAGCCGCAGGTGCTAAGGCAAATGGCCATTCAGAATCGGTGATCAATATGTCTGACATAGGTACCGGCATTTTCGTTTTTTATTCAAACCACACTTACCGTCAGGAAACAACCACCGGCAATTCAAAAGTTAAAACCCTGTTGGGTACCTGGACGCTTACAGGAAATCAACTGGAAATGCAGCTTCTGGCACAACAGGAAGATCGAAAAGATAATCCCAAAAAGGGGACTCCACCGGAAAAAACCACTGTATCTTTCAATGGGAAAAATATAATGGAGTGGATCACGAAATACGCGAATGACCCAAACATCGTCAAAATCGTACTGACTTTTGCCAGCAACTCATAAATTTGAATCGTAAAAATCCAGCAGATCCCCCTCTTTTCAATCAAGTTAAATATTTGTAAAAATAATTTTACAAAAAAAAGAAAGTTAAACTGCAACATTCACCAGAATATGGCGTCATATATGTGGGACTCTACATTTTTTGTACGGACTGAATGATAACTGTATCATATCCGAACAGGAATCAAATTGAATTTTTTATTCACTGTATTGGTTTTAAGCGCGTTATTATTCTGGCATACACATAGCATCAAGTATATAAACCTTCAGTACTAATAACTACCCGACATCTAAAGAGGATCGATTTCTCCCACCAGGAGCTAATACAAAACATGAGATTGTTTGGTTGAGACCATGGCCTGGCCATGAGTCCATTTTTTAATTTAAAAATCAGTAACAATGAAAAAGTTAATGCTTTTAGCAGGACTCTATTGCCTGCAACCCGTCCTGTATGCGAGTTCATCAATTAATCCCGGTCTTAGTTACATGTCACCCTCATATGAGGCACCTGTAAACGCAACAGATCGCGCGAAAGCCCATTTTAACGCCAATTATGCCGGTGCCCGTGATGCTTCCTGGTACAACCTGCCCAACAAAAACATGTATTGTATTTTCCACCAGGGAAAGGTTGTGAATCGTGTTTTTTACGATAGTCGCGGATTCTGGCAATACACGCTGATGGGTTATCCCGCCTCGAACCTGTCACTGGAAGTGAAGGACCAGGTTGCCTATGAATATGACGGGTACCGGATTGTCTGGGTGAATGAAATCCAGTCAAATCAGAACAAACCTGTTTATGTGATCAATATCGAGAATGAAAACCACGTCAGGGTTATCAAAATTGCCGGCGACGAAATAGACGAACAGCTGGCTTTCAATAAAGAGTGATTAAGAATTGTTATTAGTCTTTTGGTTTAAAAAACCCTGTGATTCTTCACGGGGTTTATTTTTAATTGCGGAAATTATTTAACGATCGCGATAGCCATTCCATCATATTCCTTTACCCCAATGGTCTGCAAAATAGTAGCATCTACCCTTTTATTGGCAGCAAGTGCCTTGTTAAATCGTTGCGCACCTTTTACCATGGGATCCTTGTGATTTGGATCGAGCACTTTACCGTCGCGGATAACGTTGTCTGCAATAATAAGTGTTCCGGGTCTGGATAATCTTAAAGACCATTCAAAATATTCGGTATAAGGTGGTTTGTCGGCATCAATAAAAATCATATCAAAAGGCCCTGCATTCTCCTTTACCAGCACGGGCAACAAATCGATCGCTTTCCCTACGCGAATTTCTATTTTATGGGAAAGACCAGAGCGGGATATGTTTTTCCGGGCGATATCGGCATGGCGGGTATCTAACTCCATTGTGATCAGCCGCCCGTCTTCCGGCAGCGCTTTTGCCATCCAGATCGTGCTATATCCTGCCAGCGTGCCCAGTTCCAGTATTTTTTTTGCATTCGAAAGTTTAACCAGCAGGTACAATAGTTTACCCAGGTTTGGAGATACATTGATATGTGGTATGCCTTCCTGCTCGTGAGACAACTCGGCGGCATTTAATGCCTCATCCTGTGGAATAAACAGATCGCTTATATACTGATCAACCGCTTTAAAAACTTTCTGATCCATAACCGGGGTTTATAAATTATACTCATTACTGTTTGACAACATTCATCCTGTCAAATGTCTTTTTTATATCCTCAGGATTTGCTTTTGATATGATTTCACTAAATCCAAAACTCAGTTCCGTTTTGCCTTGTTTCAATTGCTCAAAAATAGAATTGATGAAATCACCTACAGGAGGCATTCCGTCATGTTTTCCCTTCCCGCCCAGGTCTGTATTGAGTGCCGGCGGTATCATTTCAATTACTTCAATCTGATTGGGCTTCAGCATTTCTCTCAGGGAAAGCGTGAAGGAATGCAAAAAAGCTTTTGACGCTGAATAGACGGGCACTTTGACCAATGGAACAAAAGAAAGACCAGAAGTCACATTAATTATAGTACGCAGCGATTTCAAATGTATAAATAATGAAGCCAGATGCAACGGCGCTTCGATATTGATAGCCATTTCTTCTTTTGCCCGCAAAAAAAAACCCGGATCAGTAACCGACATCCATTGTTGTATGCCTGCATTGTTTACCAGAACATTCACATCCTGATGTTCTTTGCTGATCCATTGAAAAAGTTCTTCCCGCCCATGACTGCCTGATAGATCACAAACCTTTGTAATAATTTCCGGAAAATGGTCAGCCAATTCTTTGAGTACCGTCGCCTGTCTCCCACAAACGATTACTGTATTGTTTTCTTTAATAAACCGTTCAGCCAGTCCCAAACCGATTCCCGAGCCACCTCCTGTAATCAGAATCTTATTATTTGATATGTCCATTTGTTAAAACTTGCGATGAATACCAAAGTTCTGTTTTATTCCCTAAATGTCCTTCCGGTTATAACCCTGTTAGTAGACCAGTCTAAATGGGTCGTGCTCACCCGACGTAAAATCCTGTAATACAAGGGATTTCCGAGGTGTTGCTGATTCAAACGTTTTGGTCCGTTGACAGATAAATAAAAAAAAGTGCAAGATTATTTGGGTAACTAAAAAGTTACTTATATATTTGAGTAACTAAAATGTTACCTATTATGAACAAGGAAATAAGACATAACTGGTTTTTCCCTCATCCGGCAGAGACCATCTGGGACTATCTTACGGACAGTGAATTACTTTCTCAGTGGTTGATGAAAAATGATTTTAAACCTGTGGTCGGGCACCAATTCAGTTTCAAATCATCTCCCTACCCCGCCATTGACTTTGACGGAAATGTTTACTGCGAGGTTTTGGAGATATCCGCTCCTAAAAAAATATCCTATACCTGGAAATTTGGTCCTGGCAATGGTGAAACAGTTATTGATTCCCTGGTTGTATGGACGCTTACGCCTAAAAACGGAGGAACAGAATTGTCACTGGTTCACTCAGGCTTTACAGACTTAAGACAAGCGCCGGCATATGAAGCTATGAATAAAGGCTGGCAAACGAATATTAATAAGATCCATGGATTGATCGCCTCAAAAGAAAAAAATGAAACAACAAGCCAGTGATCCCTTTCAGGCCATTGGGGATCCGAACCGCAGGGTCATGCTGCGCCTGCTTTCCAAAGAAAGTCTGACCATCAATTCCCTGGCACAACATTTTGATATGACGCGGCCTGCGGTATCCAAACACATTAAAATTTTATATACTGCCGGATTTATTTCCATTCAGGACATTGGTCGTGAACGTCATTGTTCACTCAATCAAAAAGGTTTTCATGAACTGCAGCAATGGATTGATTATTTCGATCATTTCTGGCAGACCCGCTTAAAGAAACTGGACGATTTACTCAATAAAAAAACAAAAAAATGAACACAACTATTCAAACGGACTACCATGCCAGCATTGTGGTCCACGGATCTGCACAACATGCAGCAGAAGCCATCAGTCAGGTATCCTCCTGGTGGACAGAAAATATTATTGGCAGCTGCAAAAATCAGGACGATGTTTTCGAGGTCCATTTTGGTGACACGTTCTCCCGATTCAAAATTATCGAGAACATACCCGCAAAAAAAATACGCTGGTTTGTGTTGGATTGCAACCTGCATTGGATGAAGGACAAGAAAGAATGGAAAGACACTGAAGTCCTCTGGGAAATTTCATCTGTTGGCGATTCCACCCGGATCGACATGACACATGTCGGTCTGGTACCCGGCATTGAATGTTTTGAGGACTGTAACAAGGGTTGGAATCATTACGTAAAACAAAGCCTGTACAAATTATTGACTGAGGGCCGCGGCGAACCTGATCATAAAGACTACTCTGCACTAGAACGTCAGTAATATAGTTCGGTTTCGAGGTGTCATTTAAAATCAAAAGAAATTCTCTATAATTTAATAAGTTTATGGTGTATATCCCGCCACCACACCAAATACTTATCATATGACACCCGAAACAAGAATAACCTGTGGAATCATACTCCTCACGGTGCCCACCATTCAGTATGGCGGATATTTTTTGTTGTCCATCCTTTCCGGAAAGAGTAAACTACCATTAACTGATTTCCAGAAATCCATGTTCCGTGCCGGGCATGCACATGCCGGCGTATTGGTCATGCTTGCACTCATTGCGGAAGTGCTGACCGATTATGCCGGGATGGGTCCGGTATCGGAATATATAGTCCGTTCCGGCTTTCCATCTGCCGCCATACTGGTTAGCGGTGGATTTTTTGCCAGTGCATCCGGCAGGAATGTGACTAAACCAAACCGGATGATTGGCATTTTATATTTAGGCATAATCATATTGGCAGCCTGCCTGATTATATTAGGAATCGGCTTGATCCGGAGTAAATAATCAAAACCTATTCCGTTTTCAGAACGATTGCCGGACTGGTGATGGCTGCTTTGGCTGAATAAAACATCGCCGTCGCAGATGCAGTGACGACAATGACCAGGGCAGACAATATAAATGGAGTCGCCGAAAGGCCGTCATTATATGGAAATATGTGAAGCCATTTACTCATGGAAAACCAGGCCACAGGAAACGCAATGAAAGCTGCGATCAATGCCAGCCATAAATAGTTCCTGGTCGTCATGGTAACCACTTGCAAAATACTTGCACCCATCACCCGGCGTATGCTGATCTCCTTTTGTTTTTGCTGTGTTGTGAACGCAGTGAGTCCTAAAAGTCCAAGACAGGTAATCAGGATGGTCAATATAGAGAAAGATGCAAAAATTTTCCCGCGTTTCTGATCGGCGGTGTATTGTGAATTAAAGTCGTCATCCAAAAATTTGTATTCGAAGGGCAGCTGTGGAAAGTATTTTTTCCAGGTGGCTTCGGCCTTTGTGATGGTATTTTTTGGATCACCCGGATTTAGTTTTACCTGGATGATATTACTGTTGGGTGAATAAAATAACAAGAGCGGAGCAATCGGGTTATACAGTGACTTCTGGTTGAAATCTTTTATCACACCTAGCACTTCAAGATAATGGTTGGAAGTATCACCAGGAAAGGTAACCCGTTTACCGATAGCATTATCCCACCCGAAATGTTTTACCAGGGTTTCATTCACCATAATACTGTGCAGGGTATCAGCCGGGCCGGAAAAATTGCGGCCCTTTACAACCGGAATGTTTAGCGAACTCAGAAAATTTTCGTCAATACCATAACATTCAAGTCCCTTGTCCACATGCCCGGTATTGGTCTGCACTGTGAATAGATTCAGGCTGATACCCGGACTTCCCGGATAATTATTACCTGTTCCAACAGTCTTTACGCCCGGTAATCGACGGAGGTCGTTGTTCATTGCAAAAATTTTACCGCGCTCATCTTCTCCTGTATTTACAGTAATGGACATCACCTGTTCTTTACTATAGCCAACATCTTTCTTTCGCAGATAAGCAAGTTGTGAATACACAACCCAGGTGCAGATCAGCATGATCATGGAAATAGCAAACTGCAATACCACCAGGGTTCTCCGCAGGTTTACGTTTCCAGAGGCTTTTGAAAGTGCACCCTTCAAAATACTTACGGGCTGAAATCCGGACAGATAAAATGCAGGGTAACTTCCGCCCACCAGTCCGGTAAACAGCATTATGCTGAGCAGAAGAATGATATTAAATGGTTGCAGGAGGGTTTGCATGGTGAATTCCTTACCGGAAATCGAATTAAAAGTTGTCCTTAAAAGGATCACCAGAATAACACTCAACAGGAGTGCCATAAAAGCGGTGAGTACAGATTCGCTCAGGAATTGAAAAACCAGTTGCCTTTTTGTAGACCCGGCAACTTTTCGGATGCCAATTTCCTTTGCCCGTCTTGCAGAGCGGGCGGTTGTCAGGTTCATATAATTAATACAGGCAATCAACAGCATAAAAAAAGCAACTGCAGAGAATATCCAGATATAATTCATGTTGCCTACTTCTTCCGGTTCCCCTTCCAATGTCGATTGGAGATGAATTGTAGTAATCGGCTGGACTCCGTAATGAATCTTCACATTGTATTTTGAGAATATCGATGCCATATACTTGTCATACATCGGCAAAAGCTTTTTGTCAAAAGCGGCCGCCTGTACACCGGGTTTCAGCAATACATAGGTAAAGAGGTAAAAACTACCCCACTGATCCTCGCTTCCGTGATTGTTTTTCAAAAAGGTTGACATCGATATCAGCATGTCATACCGTATATGGGAATTCTTAGGGATGTCTTCAATGACGCCGGTAACCGTATACAAATCATAAACGGTCTTCATGGTTTTACCCACAGCTTGCACGTTCTTTCCAAAATATTTCTCTGCCAGTGTTTTGGAAATCACCATGTTGTTGGGTTTATTCAATGCAATGGCGGCATTGCCCTCCAGAAATTTACAAGTGAAAATTTTGAAGATATTGCTGTCAGCATAGTAAACTTTTGTTTCGTAGAATCCATCGTTTCCTTTTTTGAACAAGGTTCTCTCCCTGCTCAGCAGCCTTGCCGATTCCTCTACTTCAGGGAAATCTTTTTTTAATGTAGGAGCGAGCGGCATTTGGGTGGATGTCCAGTTGGTATTCTTGTCCTTCTCCTGGATATAGGAAACGATCCTGCAGATGCGGTCGGCCTTTTCGTTAAACTTGTCGTAGTTCAGTTCGTCGATGATATAAAATATCAGGAAAAGACTGAATGTCATTCCCATGGTAAGACCCAAAACGTTGAGAAGACTATACCATTTGTCCTTATTAAAATTGCGGAAGGCGATGAGCAGGATGTTTTTGATCATAGGTTTATCATTTTGCGATTGATTGGAAGCTTAAAGGATGCCAGTTTTACAAATATCTCATAACCAATATATTAGAGATTTGAATTGACACGCAAGTGTCCGCAAATGATATTGAGGTTGTGCGCTTTTGAGGGCTGACCTTATGGAAATAGCCCTTCAGAACATGTTGACTACTTATCGAAATTTCGGCGGTTGCGTCCGGGGAATACACCTGGCATCTGATTCTGTTTTGCGTCCGAAAAATTGTTCAGATTGTAAGTAAAAGTAAGCATCGCATAGCGGGTAATGACATTGGTTCTTGCATACGTTTCGAGGCTGGAGGTTACCGTTTTGCTCACGGAAACATTCTGGTTCAGGAGATCAAAAACGCTTAGTCTCAGTTCCCCGTTTTTCTTTTTGAAAAGCTGTTTGGCAATCGCCGGACCGAGCAGTGGTACGCTGGCATTATAGGCTGCTGCATGATTATTCGTATACGTATAGTCAAGGTTGGCAGCGAACAACCATCCATTATTGGTATAGGCGGTTAATTCCAAAGAAAAGGATTGGGAAAAAACATTGAGGTTATTTTGCTGATCTGACTTCGTGATGGGTTCGCCGGTTCTGCGGTTAAGACTGTATTTGGAGACCGAGCTCAGGTTCATATCGAAATTCTTTTTGATGTTCGTGGTCCAGGAGATCGTTTCTGCAAAGCCTGAGTTACGGGAAAATACATGCGCGTAATTATTTTCTGCAGCTGCAGCCGAATCCTGGGCCAGTAAGGTCTGGCTTTGCGCAAACGTGATATTGGTAATAAAATTCAGGTTGGACTTCGGTTTTTTCAGAGGGAATCCATAATTAAAATAACCGGATACATTATACGTGCCATTGAGGTTGACATAGGTTGTTTGCTGACCGCCTTTTGCATTATAGTAAACGGCCTGCTGGATATCATTTGCTACTGCGCTGACATTGATGGTGGCAAAGAGCACATGTTGGGTACCCGGATCAAAGGATGTATACAGCATGCGCATGCTATGGGTAAATTGCGGCTTCAAGGCCGGATTTCCTTCCTGGAAGTTAATCTGGTCAGTCGTCGTGATCAGCGGTTGCAACTGGGTAACCGTCGGCGTGCCCGGCCGCCCATTATAATTGAAACGCAGGTGCTTAGTTCTTGAAAAAGTATATTGGAAATTAATTGTCGGT
>JBGPBW010000108.1:0-15373 GCA_041481385.1 Puia sp. | reverse complement strand
TCTTTTACCCACTCACCCATCATGGTTCTGCCAAACCATAACTCCGACCTGGCAACTGTGCGAAGCCTTCCAAAATGATAATTATTTCCAAATGAAGTTGAAGAAGCTTCTCCTGTTCCGGAAAGGTCGACAATCACGATACCCCTTCCCGATTTAATGATTTCATCCATTAAACCTGGCGGAATACTGTCTTTTCCTTCCGGATTACAGACAATCACAAATTCTTTAGTGTTATCCCGTGGAGAGCGCAACAGCACCGGAATAAGCTTATTATCAGAAGTTGCTAAAGCGAAACGGTCCCATCCGTTCAATGGCTCATATTCGTAAACATGTTTCAACATGGATGTTTCGGTCACTCCCAGCAGGTTTCTCAGGTCCTTTCTTTTTAACGCTATATCGGTATAACTTGTATTTAGAAAAACAGTTCTTAATTCCTTCCCTCTTCGTTTGCAGTATTCAACGGTACCTGTTACATCAGTATCTCTTTGTCCCTTTGGGAACACCATGAGTTCTTCCTCCGGCAACAACTCAAATGGAATTTCCTTTTTCGGGGAACCGTCACCAACACCTTTCAAATGCAGGTCAAACCATCCGAGCACAGCCTCCCGGTCTTCAGCCTTATATCCATGCGGAAGATCGAACAATTGGAAACTTATGTTCTCCTCGACTCCGTACAATTTAAATATCGGTTTGGCATTGGTATAACTGCTCATCATTTCAGATGGAAAAAAAGCAGGATTGTCATCTTTTTTATGATTGCACATCTTTATTGCCCGGGGTGCAATAAGGGCAAGTATGCCCGCTTCTTCGGTCATGTCAAAGGCATCAGCCACCACCTCACAAATACAGGGAGTTCCCATTATGTAGGATTGAAAGGTTCCGACACTTACTACGGGCATGGCCGCTTTAATGCGTTCATCGAGTGCCGTCAGCCACATCGTCTGGTTTCCACCTCCGCTGGCTCCTGTTGCCCCAATATTTTTTGAATCAACATAAGCCAATGAACAAAGCAGATCAACACCTCTCATATTATCTGAAATCTCCATGCCCATTAAAGTTTCGCCGATATTCATCAGCGATGATCCAAGATTATTCTCATCTCCATGGTCTTCAAATACACCATGAATCGTAGTCCGTTCACCGGAACCCCATGGATCAATGCTCAGGCACACATAACCATTAAGCGCCAGGCTATGCCCTACTGCCTGCGGGCCCTCGGCGTCGATCTTGCCTTTAAGCCAATGCCCGATCATAAAAATGACTGCAGGAAATGGCCCCCCGCCATCAGGGACATACAGATTAGCCGTTGCATAAATCCCAGGACGGGTTTGAAAGGTTATTTTTTTAATGGAATAGCCCTTCATTTGAATGGTACCCGTTTCCTTCATGTTCAGAGCCAGGTTATGATTGATTACAACCCCCGTTTTTATTATGATCCCGTTCTTAAGTTCTGCCCTGCGTTTTTCCCAATCTTTCAAGGTGCCGGGCAATTGATTAACTCCAAATGCCAATGCAGCGTCAAGTTTTAATTTACCTGCAATGAAATCAGCATGGTTCTTTGGAAAAACCTTAGGTAGACTGTCTGTAATGGGTCCCGGACCCAAAACGGCACAGCATATATACGGGACCAGTAAATATTTCATTATTATCGGCGAATGAAAATGCACATGAATCAGGAAGAAGGTTTCCGGTCAACGATTTCCTCAGTTTTCCGGTCCCAATATAATTTTTTCCCTTCCCGGTAAGAACGTGTTGCCATGATGGTGGCTATCGAATGCCAGTAGCCGGTATGAATATGCCCATTGGGTACAACAGTCCTGTTCCTCATACAATCTACCCAGTTGTTCAGGTGGTAGGGCATATTATCACTCACCCAAGGGGGACCCAGTTTCATCCCATATTCAGGGGTTGTTATGATTTCCGCCTTCCCGTTTTCTATTGCCTTTTTCATCCCCTCGTAAAAATCAAATCCACCGGGGTGGTTCTCTTTTTCGGGAATAATAAACCAACGGGAACTTCCCTCTCCTCCTGCTGAGAATAAGGTTCCTTCTTTTCCGCGAATACAGGTATAATCACCAAACATATTTGCAAAATTTGTGGCATAAGAGTACAATATCTTCTCCTTCTCAAAAGTTGCGAGTGCCTGAAATGTGTCCGGGTTCTGCCGGATATCCGGCCAGCCAAATATCCCTCCGTTGGCTACCATCGTGTCAGGAATCGCTGTGTCGGTATAAAAATGTACCAGTCCTGCACCATGACTCATCCATTGAGACGTGATACCCCCGGAGTAATCGCGGAATATCCTGAATTCAAAATATTTCCACGGATCGAACGGCTCATAAGGCTTTCCCAACAACCACCTGTTCCAGTCGGTGTCCTCTTCCCGGATCGCCGCCACATCGGGATCATTGGGAACATGCCAGCGGGGTTCATTATCATTCCACACCTGTTCTATTTTTGTGATCTGGCCCAGTTTACCGGAACGAATGATCTCGCGCACTTTCAACTGAATCGGGTCGCTCAGCCATTGCGATCCCTGCTGTACAACCTGTTTGGATGAGAGCACGGCATGCCTTGCCAGTTTAGCATCTTCCACTTCTATGGCCATGGGCTTTTCACAATAACAATCTTTACCGGCCCCGACAACTTCCACTAAAAGCTTTGCATGCTGAAAATCTCCTGCACCGATCATTACTGCGTCGAGCTCCTGCATTTTCAACATTTCTTCGGAATATTTAAACTGGCTTACATCCGTTCCGAATAATTTTTTACAATTTGCGGCAGCTTTTTCTTTGTTATGTTTCCAAATGTCGCAGACGGCAACCACGCCCAGATTTTTGTCTTTTTGGGATGCTTTTACGATACTTTGATGATCACTGCTGCGATCACCGCAGCCAAGAAATCCGATGTTGATCCGGTCGTTGGCACCGATAATCCTGTTATAGGAAGCGGCAGGGGTTGATGAAGCCTTAGCAACGCTGCCGGTTACCGCAACAGTGGCTATTCCGGTAACCGCTTTGCCAATAAAACCTCTTCGGGTAACATTTTCTTTAGTCATGGCTATATTTATTTAATGGTATCTTCTGAATTTCCACGGCCAATTTCGCACGTTTTTTGCAACTCAATTCAAAGGAACCGCTACAAAATTCAAATACCTGCCCTGACCGGTTCCTATCAGAATTCCGTCAAAAAAAATACGTAAAAAGACGTAAAGAGACGTAAAGAGACGTAATAAATCATAAATAGAGACTTTTTTCGTTATATCCCAAACATAGTAAAGCAATGGCAAGTATAGACGACAATATCGTTATGAAAAACATGTCGGGCGCAATCGGTAAACTGCTGGTATTCAGAAAGGTAAATGGTAAGACCTTTGCCGGCAAATACCCAAACCGCAGCCACGTGGTATATACAGAAGAACAGATTCAGTACCGGACAGTGTTTGCAAAGGCTTCAGCCTATGCCAGCAGCATTCTAAAAGATCCGGCTAAGAAAGCGGCCTATAAAAGACATGGGGAAACATCCGTTTACCATTCTGCTATAAAAGATTATATGGATGCATACAGGGCAAAGAAAACCGGAAACCAATCCGTAGGCTAACTGTCAGATTCTGCCAGGTCATGGCAATGCGACACACTTTCAAACCCTAACTCTATACAGTCCCCGTTCGAAGAAATAGAAATTTTCATCCAGCAAATCAGGCAAATTAATTTCCTGTTCAATTTTTAGGGGTTCGTTAATATCTCCGTCCCGGCAGACATAAATTTCAACAAAACCATCCTTTATATTGTCTGAAATAAACTCAAACAAAGCAACATGGTTTTTTTGAAAACGATCGTCTGTTTCCCGGCATTCACACCTGCCTGAGGCGGCAATCCCCGTTAACTCGTCGAGAATTTCGAAATGCGGTTTTGTTTTCAGAATTGGCGCCGCGATGTTGTTCGTATCCATTTGATTTGTGGAGCCAAGTTATTCAGGAAGGGCATATCAGCAACGTCCCACGTAAATCACCAGCATTTTTAAGGAGCATTTTAGCATAATTTCCAAACGCAAGCTTATTATACCCGATCAGGTATAAAATCTATATTCATAGGTAATTTATACCTGATCAGGTATAATATGAAGACATTTTCCAAAGACCATATTTCCAGCTTCTCAAAATATAATAGTTCCAGACTGGGGCAAAGGCATAAACGGGACGCAGAAAATCACATCCCAAACTTATATTTATAGTTCAGACACTTCATGAACCATGAAATTTTCTGCAGAATTAAATATTATTGGTGTAAATCCTTATGTTCAGGTTCCCGATAAAATATTACAAAATATTTTCAGGAAATCCGGAAAAAACAAGGGTGCTATCCCAATTAAAGGCACTGTTAACGGGATTCCATACAAACAGACATTGATAAGATACAGCGGTGACTGACGGCTTTATATTAATATTTCAATGTTACATCATTCACCGAAACGAATTGGCGAGATCATAAAGATATCAGTAGCGTATGATCCGGAGCCCAGGTTGACTATTCCCCACCCAGGTTTCAGTAAGGCGCTCAATGGAAATAAAGAAGCTAAAGTTGTTTTTGATGGTCTGCCACCATCGAGGAGAGCAGAAATTGTCAGGTATTTAAAAAATCTGAAAACAGAAAAAGCGCTTGAAAAGAATATCCAGCGGGCTATTAATTTTTTAATGGGTAAAGAAAGATTTGTTGGCCGGGACAAACACCAATCCCTCTCCAAATCATTACATTACGTTAAAAGAATGACATGCATGGCGGTTTCATGAGAATAATATATATGGTCTGCCTGTTCAGTTTCCTGCTTGATATATATGCCTGGCATGGCGTAAAAACCTGGATCTCGGGATGGAAATTTGTCCGCCGAAAAAAAATCGCACAACGCAGCTATCTGGTGTCTTTCGTTGGAGTCACTATTTTATTCCTGGCCGCCATTACGTTCAGCCCCGGGTATCTTACCCGATTTCAGGAGTGGACGCTGAGTTTGTTTTTGACTTTTCTGATCACCAAATTGTTTTTTATTATTGTATTGTTATTTGGAGACATCGTACGGTTTTTTTGGGGCATAGTCCGAAGACTGTTTAAACCGAAGCCGGTAGCCGGCCAACCTTTTTTCCCTTCCCGACGCAGGTTTATTACAGAAGCCGGTATCCTTCTGGCAGCCGTACCTTTTACCAGTTTTTTTTATGCCATGTTCAAAGGTAAATATGACTATCGCCTGCACAAAATCACGTTGTATTTTGATGAACTCCCCGTTTCCTTTGATGGTTTCACCATTACGCAATTATCAGATTTTCATTCCGGCAGTTTTGATAATATGTCGGCAGTAACCCGCGGTATCGAAATCGCAAAAGCACAACAAAGTGATTTGTTTGTCTTTACCGGCGACCTGATAAATAATATGGCATGGGAAGTAGACCCTTATATTTCTTTGTTCAGTGAGCTTAGAGCGCCCTATGGACAATTTTCTATTCTCGGCAATCATGATTATGGCGACTATGCTCAATGGGATAGTCCGGAACAGAAAGCAGGCAACTTTGAAAAAAACAAACAAAATCATCACAGGCTTGGCTATCGGTTAATGCTAAATGAAAATACAGTTATCCGGAAAGGTCCGGATCAACTGGCGCTCATCGGAGTTGAAAACTGGGGCCGCGGATTTATTCAAAGAGGAGACATAGACAAGGCGCTGCAAGGGGTGGATCAGAATGCATTTAAAATTTTACTTTCACACGATCCCACGCACTGGGAAGAGAAAATACGGTATCATGCCACTACGATTCATCTCACCTTATCCGGACATACACATGGCGCACAGTTTGGCATGGAGACCGACAAATTGCGGTGGAGCCCGGTTCAGTACCGATATCTTAACTGGGCCGGACTTGCCAATGAAAAAGACCGCTATCTGTATGTGAACCGCGGATTTGGCTTCCTCGCCTTCTCTGGCCGTTTGGGCATCTGGCCCGAAATCACAAAAATTACTTTGAAGAAAAAGATTTCCTGATCAATACGATAACAGTTTTTCCAGAATAGCAATACGAACAATCTCCATATTTACTCATTTAAAGTTAAGCCGATTTGCTAACTTTCAAATAAGCGCCAGGCTCAAACGGGGAATTCTTTGGCCAGTCGCTCATCAGTGGTAATGAATTCGAAATATGGTCAAAAGCCCGTCTTCCAGGTACAAACGAATGGTTCGACGTGTCTCCAGAATCATCCTCAGGGTTATCATCATTTTCCTGTTCCTTGTTATTATTGTTCTATTCCTTTTACAGACTTCATTTGTTCAAAATTTTGGACGAAAGAAAATCCAGGCTTATCTCGAATCAAAACTGCACACAAAAGTTATCATCGGCGAACTCTCAGTTGACTTTCCCAAAAATATAGTGCTGAAAAATATTTACCTGGAAGACCAGCATCGGGATACTTTACTATTTGCCGGAAATGTAAACCTGGGTGTAAACCTATGGGGATTATTCAACCACAAAGTGATGGTAAATGATATTAGCCTGGATCGCTGGACCGTTAATATAAAAAGGCAACTCCCCGATTCCGCTTTCAATTATGCATTTATTATCAAAGCATTTGCTTCCGGAAATACCATCCAGGACAATGCCGCGAAAGGAAACAGCCAATGGACATTTGAATTGGGGAATATTCACCTGGTGAATATTCAAGCGCATTATAAGGATGATGCTACCGGAAACGAAACGACCCTGTTCCTTTCAGATCTCCGGACAACGATCAAAACCTTTGATCCGGACCGGCTCATTTTTGCAGCACCCGAATTTTCGATGAATGGATTGAACGGCTATCTGAGGTTATACAAGCCGACATTGATTCTCCGACAGGAAGAAATTCACCAGCCGCCAACCGCCAACCGACAACCGCCAACCGTCAACCATATCCCCATCCAAGTTCAACTGGGAAAAATCGGGCTCGATTCCATATTGATGGTTTATTCCGATGAATTAAATAACATAAAGGCCAAACTCAACATCGGAGGGTTTTCGATCGGGGTAAATTCCATTGACCTGAATAAAATGCAATTTGATCTGAAGTCGATGGACCTGCATCAATCAAAATTTCAGCTGGCCCTTGGAAAATCTGGTATACAAAAACAGGATAAAAAAGAAACTCCCGGAACTCAAAAGACATGGCTTGTGCATCTCGCCCATTTAAATTTGGTGAACGATGTCTTTAGCTTTGATGATGAAGGGAAAAAACCGATAAAGGATGCGGTGGACTATGCCCATTTGCATATCAGGAATCTGAATACTACTGTCAGCAGGCTTAGCCTGGGTTCAGAAAATTACAAAGGCGAGGTCCAAATGCTTTCTTTTTCCGAACAAAGCGGCTTTGAACTGAAAAAGCTTTCCACCGGATTTTACTATAGTGATCAACAGGCCGGCGTGAATGATCTGATCCTGCTGACCACAAACACGAATCTGAGAAGCAAGTCAGAAATTAAATATGCGTCGATCGCGAGTCTATCTGAAAAACCCGGAGATGTAGCCGCTGACCTGACATTTGACCATTCTTACATTGGGATGAAGGATCTTCTTCTCCTGGTTCCTTCGTTACAATCCACGTTTTACAAAGAACAAAATGCACAGATAAGAATAAACGGCCGAATCAATGGCAAACTAAACAATCTCAATATCGCTGATCTCGAGCTCGTCGGCTTCACCCCGCTGAATCCCGCGTCTCGCGGGAGTAAGCGGGGATTGCAGCATACCCAATTGGAAATGTCGGGCCAGATTCAGGGATTGCCCGATGCAAAGAAAGCCATCTATCATCTTCAAATAAAAAACCTTTCCACTTCAAAGGATGATATAACCAGCTTCCTGCCAGAACAAATCCTCCCAAAGAATATTCGCATTCCGGACTCCCTTTCAGTGCATGGCCGGTTTGATGGAAGCCTGGACCAGTTCATTGTGGATATGGCGCTTAACTCCGGTTTTGGAGGAGCCAAAATAAACGGTCGGCTCGATATCCCAAAGAAGCAATATGATCTCAATGCGGATCTTTCGGAATTCGATCTTGGAAAATTATTGAGTCAGGACAGTCTCCTGGGTAAAGTGGACCTGCATGCAACGGTTAAGGGAAATGGGTTTGATTTTAAGAAAATGCAGACAGTCGCCCATTTCCAAATTCCCGCTGCCATGGTAAAGGGCTATCATTACAGGAATCTTTCGATGGATATTTCCATGCAGGATGGATTATACCATGTCAGTTCCATTTTTAATGATCAAAATGTAAAAGGTCATTTTGACGCGAAAGGGAAATGGGTCGAGAAGTTTCCATCTCTCCTGCTCGACCTGAAAATGGATACCCTTAATCTTCAGGCTTTGCATCTGATGAAGGATAGCCTGGCGATGTCTTTCAACCTGAATACAGACCTGGCCAATACGGATCCCGATGCTCTTGAAGGAAAACTTTATCTCACTGCACTTGGAATGAGTTACGGGAATCAGCGATTGTCAATAGATTCCATTTACCTCGTGGCAGCAAGAAAGGATTCTCTGCAATCTCTCCTCCTGCATGCTGAAATGGCTGATCTGAACATGTCGGGAAGGTATAAGATCACGGAAATAAAACAGGCACTGGAACAGACGATCAATCATTATTACAAAATACCGGGATTCACAGCGGAAAGGATTAGCCCGCAAAACTGGCAAATGAATGGCTTACTCAGGGCTTCACCCGATCTGCTCGCCTATGATCCAACATTGAGCGGTTCAGATACCGTTCAATTGAAAATGGGTTTTAACAGTCTGAAAAATGACTTTCAGCTTGCACTTCTTGCGCCTTCCATCCAATTTCAGAATCAGTTCATTCAACAATTGTCAGCGAAGGCAGAGACGAACAACAACGTACTAAATTATTCAATACAATTTGACTCCGCGTTATGGGCTGGCCTGGCCTTATACAGGTCGGGCATGTTTGGCTCGCTGGCAAACAATCAATTCCGCAACAGCATTTTTCTGGATGATACGAAAAACAGGAACCGATATCGCCTGAGTACCTTGCTCACGGGAATGCCAAATGGATGGAAGTTATCTCTCCTGCCAGACAGCCTGCTCCTGAATTATGATGCCTGGAAAACTTCCGGAGATAATTTCATTCAATATGATTCTTCCGGGTTGTTTGTCAACCACCTGCTGATCAATCATGAAAACCAATCCCTGCTGATCAACAGTGATTCTTCTGCTCCACAGTCGCCTATTGCTGTTTCATTTAATCATTTCAGGATAAAAACACTGACTTCATTCGCGGGGCAGGATTCACTTTTACTGGATGGTGAACTGAATGGACAAACCGTTTTGAGGGATCTACTGTCAAATCCTTCATTTACTTCAAATACTAAAATCGATAACCTCACCTATAACAAGGATACCCTTGGAAACATTTCTATCCTGGTCGACAACCAGCAACCGAATATATTCTCCACAAACCTTTCAATGGAAGGGAAAAATAATGATGCAAGGGTTACCGGAATGTATTATTCAAAAGAGAAGAGAATGGATATGAAGCTTGATATCGGCAACCTGGATCTTTCGATGGTTAAGCCATTTTCTGCAGGACAGATCAAGAATATCCGTGGTTGGATCAGTGGGAACCTGCATGCTACGGGATCATTTGATCAGCCGGTTCTTACCGGTTATCTCCGCTTTGACAGTGCCTATATTACCCCTTTGATTTCAGGTGAAAGACTGAAGCTGTCATCTGATAGTATTCAGTTCAACCAGGAGGGGATTAGTTTGAATAAATTCACTTTCCTGGATTCTGCCGGGGATAAAGCCATTTTGGATGGGCATCTGTATACAAAAGATTACAAGCATTTTCGTTTCGATCTCGCCTTCAATGCAGATGATTTCATCCTGGTGAATACCCCCATCGAAACCAACCATATTTTCTATGGTAAATTAAATATGGATCTCGGGTTGCAAATAAAAGGAGCCATCGGTGCACCCGTAATAACCGGTAATTTGCGCGTAAATAAACAAACCGATTTCACGCTGATACTGCCCAACAGTGACCCGGAAGTGGTTAGCCGGCAGGGGGTCGTATTATTTGCTGACAAAGCCCACCCCATTGATACCGCCCGGATCAGGACTTATTTAGATTCACTCAGCCGAAATGCCGGATTCAGGAATATCAGTGCGTCTGCGAATATAGAAACAGACAGCAGCGCCAAATTTAACCTGGTCATCAACCAAAGAACGGGTGATGCATTATCCGTGAGAGGACGTGCCTCTCTCGCGGGTGCCATGAATAAAAATGGGAAGTTGACGCTTACAGGAAATTATGTGCTGGATGATGGAGCCTATAATTTATCACTAAGACTGCTCAAAAGAAAATTCAATTTACAAAGGGGTAGCACAATCACCTGGACAGGAGACCCTACCGGAGCCACCATTGATATTACCGCCACCTATCTGTGTACAACGGCACCCATATCCCTGGTGGGAAACCAAATGTCTGGCATGAGCCAGGAAGAAATAAACAAGTATAACCAGAAACTTCCATTCATGGTAAACCTGAAAATGCAGGGTCTGTTATTAAAACCTCAAATAACATTCAGTATTACTTTACCTCCGAATGAATCGGCCCTGTGGCAAAACGTAGACAGTAAGTTAGCCGAACTGAACAGCAATGTGTCGCAACTGAACAAACAGGTTTTTGCCTTATTGCTGTTCAATACCTTCATTTCTGAAAATCCATATGAAAGCACCAGTGGCGGTAATTCCAATGCTGCGTTGATGGCAAGTCAAAGCGCAAGCAATATACTCACCTCCCAACTGAACGAACTGGCCGGTGGTTTCGGCAGGCGCGTTGATCTGAGTCTGAACGTAAATTCAAATCAGACCTATAATACTTCCGGCCAGGCAATCAATCAGACCGCACTCCAGGTAGGTGTATCCAAGAGTTTATTCGGTGATCGTGTAAAAGTGAGTGTGGGAAGCGATTTCCAATTATCGGGTGCCAGCCAGGGGCCCAACGCTTCGAATATTGCGGGAAATGTAAAAATCGATTATACGCTCACGCCGGATGGCAAGTATATTATAAGAGTATATAGTATGAACCAATACAATACGGTAGTTGAAGGGCAGGTGGTGGAAACGGGGGTGAGTTTTATCATTACGCTGGACTTTGATACACTCAATGAGTTGTTTCAGAAAAAGAATTCCTCAAAGGAAAAAAGCAATACCGAACAAAAGGCACAACCGGCAAAAACAAATCCTAACCAACCACAATGAAACCAGGAGGATGGATACATGTTTGTTGCGTTGCAGTTATCCTGGTGGCTTGCAGTCAAACCAAAAGCCTGAAGGAAGGACAGTATCTATACAAAGGACCGGTTATCCATATCAATGAGCCCGAAAAAATTACAAGGAGAGAAAAGGCACAAATAAAAACAGAACTGGAAGGCTTGCTTCGCCCAAAACCCAACGGGAAATTTCTGGGGATTCCATTTAAATTATTAATCTATAACTCGGCGGGCGAACCGAAGCGGAAGGGCCTGAGTTATTGGTTAAAGAACAAAGTGGGAGAACCTCCTGTATTGGGCTCGATGAGTGCATTTGAACAGAACCGGATTATCCTGCAAAACCGATTAGAGAACATTGGCTATTTCAAGGACTCGGTGAAACTGGATACGGTCACCCGGAAATTAAAAATCCAGGACATTTATACGGTTACTACCGGTTATCAATACAGGATACGGAACGTGACATTTCCGGAAGATTCAAGCACGCTCAGCCAGGAAATTCAAAAATTCAAAAAGGAGACCCTGCTCAAAACAGGAACACCCTTCGACCTGGACCTGATCAAAAATGAACGGGTAAGAATCGATTCCAGGTTAAAGGAGAACGGATTTTATAATTTTAGTCCCGATTACCTCCTGGTTATCGTAGATTCAACAGTAGGTAAACATCAGGCGGATATGCGGGTTGTCGTCATCAGGTCAACTCCGGAATCGGCCAAAGCGATATACACAATCCATGATGTGGTAATCTATGCGAACTTTTCCATCAATACCGATAGCGCCATGCCCGTTAAACCCACGATCTGGCAGGGATATACCATCATCGATCCGGGCCAGCTGTTTAAGCTCAGCTTGTTTAGCAATACACTGGCCTATAAACCTGGAAGCACTTATAATATTACGGACCAGAATCTAAGCCTCAGCCGGCTGATCAATCTGGGGGTATTCAAGTATGTAAAATTGAATTTTAAGGAAGTAGATTCAATCCATTATAAACTCAATACCTATTATTACCTGACCCGTGCTCAAAAAAGATCCCTGGTATTTCAGGTTTCGGGTCTTACAGCATCAGATAATTCGTATGGAGGAGCGCTTACCATCAGTGCACGAAACAAAAATGTATTCAGGGGAGCCGAATTATTCGTGGCCAGTATTTATGGCGGATTGGAAACACAGAATCTGGGAGGTGGTCAGTATACCAACATTTTCAAGCTGGGAGCGGATTTAAATTTATACATTCCGAAAGTTATTTCGCCTTTTAAAATTCATACCAACAGGGACTACATGCCCAAAACCAGGATAAACCTGGGATATCAATTTTATAATAGTACCAATCAGTACACACTGAATTCTTTCAAGACCAGTTACGGTTATGTGTGGAAACGATCCGAACAAAACGAAAACCAGTTAAATATTATTACCATAAATTATGTTAATCCGACCAATATTACTCCCCAATTCCAGTTACAGCTGGATACAAACCAAACGCTGGCCAGGAGTATTGAACGGCAGTTTATCATTGGACCCAATTTCAATTACAATTACAATACACAACTGAGTCCGGTCAAAAGGGATCATAATTTTTATTTCAATGCCAACATCGACTTGTCGGCAAATATAATAGGCCTGGCCACGGGAGCCGACTATAATACGGGAAATGTGAAGGAAATTTTTAATACCCCTTTTTCGCAATATATCCGGGGTGATCTTGATTTTAGATATTATTGGAATCTCAGTCCGACGACGGTACTTGCAAGCAGAATTACCGGGGGCATCGGATTTGCTTACGGTAATAGCACCACGATGCCATTTATCAAAGAATTTTTTGCGGGGGGACCCAATGATATCCGGGCGTTTCAATCCAACACGCTGGGGCCTGGTACCTACTATGCTGGCAACAGGGATACTGCCTACATCGCCAGTCAACCCGGAGACATAAAAATGGAAATAAATACCGAGCTCCGCTTCAAGGTTGTTTCCGTTGTTCACTGGGCATTTTTCGTCGATGCCGGAAATATATGGACCAGATTGCCGGATACTTCAAGGCCAGGGTCTCAATTCACTCCGCAGTTTTATCAGCAGATAGCAGTTGGGGTAGGCACAGGCCTGCGAATTGATTTCGGCATCCTGGTGATTCGTTTCGATCTGGCTGTTCCGGTTCGTGAACCGTACAGGCCTTCCGGCTCTCAATGGTATTTTGACGGCAAAAACAGGATTTTGAATTTTGCGATAGGGTATCCTTTCTGATTTAATCATTTCCAATTATTCTAAAACCGCGGTGTCTAAAGCACAATATTTGTTCTTTTGCCTGATTTATAACAATTTCAATAGGATGGAATAAAAAATAATCTATATATCCCCCGAATACAAATCGGGTCAAAAAACGTTTTATAGGAGGTGAACTGTTGTATAGAGATGTTTATCCGGTGTTTTAATTTCACGTCAGTATATTTTTCTGTGACCGCTATGGTACAATTTTCAAACGCAGGCATTTTATACCCGATCAGGTATAAAATCTAAATTCATGGGTAACTTATACCCGTTCAGGTATAATATGAAGGCATTTCCAAAAGACCATATTTCCAGCTTCTTAAAATATAAGCGTTCCGGACTCGGATTAAAACAGGAAGAACTCGCTAAAAAAGCAGGTGTGGGCATTCGGTTTTTAAGGGAGCTTGAACAGGGAAAAGAATCTCTAAAAATGGACAAAGTGAATCAGGTGCTTCGGTTTTTCGGATATTGCACATCTCTGGTGCCGGAAAATATGCCCAGTCCCTATTCCATCCTTTTAAACGGAATGCAGAAAAAAATAAAAATCTATTTGGGAAAAACCAGATGGATTAGTGGAATTCTGGTCGGATTTCAAACAAAGAACGGTCAAGTTCTGAGATGGAAAATGGTTGCCGACGAACACCTGAAAGAATATAAAAGAACAAATCATCCCAGCCTCGTTCAGATTGTAGAGCATGTAGATATCGAGAAATGGGAACCGGAATCAACTGCTTAACGAAACATGGAAGGTGTCCAATAATTACCTGAAATGATGATTAAATTTAAAAGCTGGATTGTCCTGTCATAATATTCTACGACACCGTCATCTGAACTTTCTTTGGAAACTATTTTCCATAAATTGTCAAGCCAGGGCTGATATTTTTTATCGATCATTGCAGAAACAGCAAATGGCCCATAATAACTAAATCTCGTTGGGTCTATCTGAATACTTTGCTTTAAATCGCCATTTAGGGGATAGCCAGGATGCATCTTTTTTGGATCATCTTTGCACAGGGTTATTATTCCATCATTAATTTTCTCTATAATATTTTTTGCCCGCAAGTCGCCCGTTAAAATAAAATCAAGGCTAATCCTCCAGGGCACTCTGCATGCATTGTCGTAAAATGAAAAATCATACTTCTTTATTTCGAGTTCTTTTTTCGGCTTCATCAGACGATCATTTTGACAATCAATAAAATCTGGGAATAGGCCATATTTGGGGGAAAATTCGACTTGAATCCTTTTATAGAGTTCATAGTTTTTTTTGAGTATTTCTGCCCAATCCTGTGTAATATATTTCGATCCAAATTCCCTAAAATGTGAAGGCATAAAGTCTGATGTTCTGATCACACAACTGTCCCAGCTACCATAATATCCGATTTCAATCGAATTCCCCAGCATCAACGTTTTGTGGACTGGATTAATTTCCCTTTTCATGATGTCCTCCAACATAATCTTTGATTCATTTAAATAATCTACGGCTCCGTTATTGCCCCACTGGGCATCCGCAAGCAGCAACGCGTATGCAATATCCAAATCAGCATCAGTAGCAGAGGTCTCCTTTGTTGTGTCACATATTTCCGTCTGCTTCCATGCCATTAGTGCACTGTCCACCAATTCCGCCTTTTTTTCATAGCTCTTTTCTCTATAATTTTCACTGTCAATGACACTCGGGTGCTGTTTAACGTAATAATAAAGCCTGTCAAATAACTGCTTGGAATACGGATCATCTCTTTGAGCCATAAGCGCAACAATCATCATTCCATAACCCATTGCTTCTGAAACACAATGTTCTCCTTTGTTTCCC
>JBGPBW010000107.1:0-15501 GCA_041481385.1 Puia sp. | reverse complement strand
GAAAGAAAACAAGCCCAACAAAAAGCTGCATTTTAATACCTATTACCAGATTTTCGAAGAACGATTTATATTCAGTGATCAGAACAGCTATTTCCGGCTGACCAGTGAAGATGCTCCCATACCAATTCCAATCTCGAGTGATTTTTGTTCCGTTGGGCCTGGCGTGGTCAAGGAGAATATTCACAATACATTCTATACGGGAGACTTCGCGATTGTTCCTGCAACGGTGCCACCCGACCTGCTGGACCTGCACGATTCCCTCGCTATTCAGTTGACCCAGACGACAACCAGCGGAGGCGGATTTGGAAATGGTCTGGGGATCATCCACGAACTGGATTGTTCTTCCGGAACGATGATTTTGATACAGGCAGACCTCGAAGGTTTCGGCCAGCATCTGTATCGGTTCTATCACCTGAAGTTCCCGGGTGATTCGAATTGGTTTATTATGTGATGCATATTTCGGTTTTGAACTCGTTCTGCTGAACGTCGTAATTAGCGAAAAGGTTTCCATTTGGTATCGCTTTCGGTTTAAAGGGGAATTGCGTAAGTTTGCGGCTCAAAGTCCATCTTCCAATAACTTATGAGGGATTTACTTCCAGGGCTTTTCCTTACTGCGCTGGTTTTTTTCACCGCGAATCAATCCGCTTGTGCCCAGGATTCATCAATCCGATTTAATAATACATTATCCATCAGCGCCTGGGCTCATTGTGGATTTATCGATCCGGACCTGCCTGACCTGGCCTATGTGCTGGACAGCCGGCCCTTTCTTGCAGAAGTTGCCGTCAGTACCCAAACGATTGGAAAAAAACAATGGCAGCAAATAAATGGTTATCCGGAACTGGGTGTTTCTTTTTTATACGGCAATTCCGGCAGCAAGGAATACATCGGGCATATTACCGCGCTCGTACCCTTTATTGAATTCTTCCCTTTCAGGAGTTCCCGTTTTTATACGGGAATTTGTATTGGCATGGGAGCCGCGTGGGTGGAAAAAACATTCAATCCGCAAACAAATTATAAGAACCTGATCATTGGCAGCCACCTGAATTTCTGCGCCAGTGTGATGGCTTCTTTTGGAATACGCGTATTTCCGCGAACGGATTTGGACTTTGGTGTTTCATTAACCCATATTTCCAATGGCAGTGTGAAATTACCCAACTACGGCCTGAACCCGGTTTCACTTTCACTGGGAATAAAGTACGACCTGCACCCGCCACTTACAATGATTCGCAATCCCATTCTCCCTTTTAAGAAATCATGGGGGTATTACCTGTATGCATTCTTTGCGTTAAAAGAAGCGGCTCCGCTTGAAAGTCCTGTATATCTCGTAAACGTTTTTAATCTGGAAGTCATGAGGGATTTTTCTTATACCGGCCGTTTCGGTGGCGGCATCAGCTTCACGTATGATCGTTCCCTCACAACTGAAGTCTACAATTCACCCATATTCGCCTGGGACGGCAGTAAATCAAAACTGGAAGTCGGCCCCTATCTCAGTTATGAATATGTGGCGGGAAACCTGTCCTTCCCCGTTCAACTGGGCTTCTATGTATACAACAATTATATGACCAGTTCTTTTTTTGAAAAAGTTGGTATCAGGTACAGAATTTCAAAACACTGGATACTGGGAGGTGCGGTGAAAGCCCACATGGGTCATGGTGATTTTATTGATTGGGGTTTGGGATATAAATTTTAACGATGAACCGGAAAGTTATCGGCATATACATCATGATCATTTTTGCTGTTTCCTGCAGCAAGGACAGTTGTCCCTTGAGTTCTGGAAATACCAGCACGCAGTTGAGGGATCTTCCTTTTTTCCGTGAGATCGTTCTCTACGATAAAATCAATGTGATCCTGAAGCCCGATTCGGTACAGAAGATCATGGTCGAAGCAGGATCGCATATATTGTCAGGTATTTCAACAACTGTAAACGGAGACCAATTAACCATACAGGACAACAGTGGGTGTAAAATGTTCAGGACCGACGGCAACACAGTTAGTGTATATATTTCAACCGGAGGATTAGAAAAAATCAGTTATCATGGGTCAGGTAATGTCAGCTCTACCGACACCATCCGGCAAAACCATTTTACAATAGATTGCGATGAAGGCTCCGGCTCCATCAATCTGAAACTTGTTGCAGACTCTGTCGATGCAATCATCAGGACCAGGAATGCCGATATTTCCCTGAGCGGTTATGGAAACTACGCGCTCGTTTATTGTGCGGGCGAGGGCTCTGTCGACCTTACCTATTTTACAACCCGTGACGCGCATGTTGAGACCAAATCGATCAGGGATAATATGGTCAATGTAACGGGCAACTTATACGCTTCCATTCTTTATCTGGGGAATGTCTATTATACAGGGAGTCCGGAAAACATACAAACACAGATTACCAGTTCGGGGAAATTGATCCCGCTGCCCTGAAACGATGAGTTATCGCATGCGGAAAACAAAGTAAACCGAAAGAAGATAAAGCATTTCGTGGCAGCCTGAGAGAGGATCCTATTTCTTCTTTTTGGAGGCTTTGGCAACGGCATTATAATCCAGCGCCAGCCCGATCCAGTAAATCAGTTTCTTTTGCGTGTTGAGTACGGAGGCATCCACGAATACATAACCGCGCATAGTCTTGCCCGTGAAATCCATCGGGTGGCAACCCTCCTGTTCCATCACTTCGTCATAAACGGCCGGATCGAGGCGCACCATCATCCGGTTCTGTTCCACGCCGACACACATTTTATTGTTGACCATAAAACAAAGGCCGCCAAACATTTTCTTCTCCTCCGTGATCATATGGGTTTTGCTGATGAGCTCTCGCGTGCGGCTGGCCAGTTTTTCGTCGTATGCCATGGGATAAAATTTTAAATAGATTACTGGTCCGGCTTTGATGGTTTTATGTTGGCGTTCAAGAGCAACTGTTAAAAACAATTGTTGATCACTGACTTGCAGGAACAGGTTTTTTGGGCTTCTCCAAAAACATGGACTGCCACCCGACGGAGACTGAAGTAAAGTTGGCACCAAAGCGGATTATGGCTCCCGTACTGCATGCCAGTTTTATTGAATTCCGTTTTCCTACCGGAAGTACGAGTGTACCACCAATCCTTGAGTTCTCCTGGCGATCAGCGTTTTTAAAATCATTAACAGATGAGGATCCTCCAATATAATAGGTCAGGTCCAATGCCGCCCATGCCCGCAATGAGATATTGTAACTCAGGTGCCCCTGAAAAGAACCCATCGGATCCTGTGAACGAACCAAACTCCCCGGATAAAAAGAGGTATTATTTGTAAAAAACCAAACACCTGCATATATATCAAACAGCCAGCGGTTGCCCATGGGCTGTGATAGTCCGAGTTCGGGTTTGAACGACCAGCGGTTGGTGCCGATATTGATGAGCTTGCCATTCAAATATTGGCCGGTAGGTGCTATAATGCTGAGACTGGTACCCAAAACGGTTCGCTTAGGAGCTTTTGCCAGTTCAGCGGCCGTAAGCGCCGGGGCTCCATGCACCAGCACCGAGAATCGCAGTCGCGTATCGCCGAAACCTGACCTGGTGATGGTCTGGGCAGTTTCTGCAACGGAGCCGGTCACTTTTGCCCAGAGATAGGGTATACCCAAAGAAACCTGGGCAGTCTGGCCAAGAAAACTAAAAGAATGAAGGGCGCCTAAAGATGGTGAATTGATTGTTGCATTCACATCCTTAACGGGTAAAGTGGCATCCGTTACCACACCGCCGGTTGAGTAACCAAATCCTGCAATGAAAACGGATGCATTTACAGGTATTCTTGCATAAGCCCTTGGTTCAAGATCCTGAGCCCCTGAGGTTTTTGCTATTAACAAAAAACAAGTCAGTTTAAAATAAAAGCCCGGAGATCTCATAGCAAATTTTAAATAATCTTAATAACGCGTTTAATGCAAACTTAATCTTTTTCATTTGGGTCAGCATAAGCAAATGAGAAATCCGCAATGGCCATGTCGTATGCGTCACTCTTGCCCATGTACTCACTGAAAATGGCAGCATCACCCGAACGGGCATGAGATAACGCAAGTGCCCTCAGCTGTCGGCGGCTTTATTCAGCGCTACACCAGAAGCTTAAGAATTTTCTGCAACAATTCCACGACGGAGAAATGGATCACCAGCAGAGGAATAAAGGGAATAAAAAGCGTGGTGGCCAGACCGATTACATCCCGGAGCGTTACCGGAAAGGGACGCATCTGCTGTACCGAATCAAAAACACCCGAATAATCAAACAGCATCGACGGATCCACTTCACTGTCTTCGATTCTTTTTTCAATGGGCTGAGTGTTTATCCATGATCCCTCAAATTTGGAACTTAATGTAGCACTCAGTTTACTTAGGTCGACCAGGGCATCCTGTTTTGTTTTTATTAATTTACCCATGAAAAATAACATCGGAAGCAGGATCAGTATAACGCAAACGACTACATAACCTATGATCTCGTTTCGGACCGTGTTAAATGAATCCGGATCTTTCATCAACCGGACGATCAACTCTCCGGAAACCACCAGACCCGCTGCAACAAATAACATATTGAAACTACGTTGTGCCAGCATAATGACGCCCAGGCCACCGGCTTTGTCGGCATGCGTAGGCTTCAGCTGCATCCTGGATTTTGATAATCTGAAAAGAAGCAGGATCCAGACAATATACCGCCAGATCCATCGGAAGAACAAAAACTGAAAGATGGGAATTGAAATAAAAACGGCCCAGTGCCCGGCAAATGTCAGCGGCTGATCAGCTCCAACTGAGGTTGCCATCCAGGAAGTTGTTCCTCCCTGCAATTCACCGAATGCATTGTTTTTTACCAGGCTGATGGTATATATAATGACAATGACCAGGAGGATCATTTCCGTCAGGGCTGAATTCGTCAGTTTCTTTGCGCGGTAGATGGCGGTCGAAACGATGAATTGTCGCTCTTCCGGGCTCATCAAAGCATCAGCAATATAATGGATGACGGCATTTACCTTGGTGTCGATAGTCAGGCGCATGATGATGAGCAGGGGAATGGCCAGCAGCAGGCGGGCCTGGATGGCCGTGTCTTTGAGAAAGGGCATGGCCGTACCGGAATATACAGTTCCATTCACTGTCGTGATGATCACCAGCGGAATCCAGGTGATGCATAAACTGATCAGTGCTATTTTCACCGGGTTATTGACCAGCTTCGTTCTTACGAGTGCCCGGTGAAAAGGGCCGCCTTCTGATAAAGAAAAATCTTCCGGAGTTTTTTGATCTCTGTCCATAATTGGTAAGTGAAGGTCGGATTTTATAAATTATTGAATCATGATAAAATCACTCACGACAAAATCTTGCTGACAGAAATATTTTAACGGGTAGAAAGATTATTAAATCGAATTGCAGGATATCATAATCCGGATAAAGTCTGCAAGGCAATCTATTTTGAAGAATCAAAATATGTGATGAGGAATATCATCGCTTTTTATGACTTTAATCCTTGGCATTGGAATTTTTCATTTTGCCATTATTAAAAAATACGTGGAATCCAGGGTGGCGTTAACAAATGCTACTCCTTAATCCGAATGTCGTAATGAAAATCAGTCAGGTCAAGGATTTTGAACTTTCGGGCATCGGGATGAACCGGATTGAGTAAGAAATTATGTTCGGGGGAAATAATGGCTGATGGGATTTTGATAATGGCTGCTTTCAAAGATTTTAAAATTGCGGAACCAAAATCTTTTGTAGAAGAAGGTGCGGGTATCGCTTTCCAGTCCGGAGGCAATGCTGATTCCGGAATTTCTTCAATGGGGACTGAACCGGTATCGATGGTTACAATGCTTAAAACCGGGGGAATAAAATCGGCTCCTGTATTCACTGAATATTCCAATAAGCCCAGGGCGCGTGATTCGGAAGCATACAAACAAGGTAAACCCGGATGATTCCAACGGCCTCCGAATAAACGGGCACCCGCTCCGGTCAAGTCATTGGCGAATTTTGTTGGCGCGAGACGGTAGACCATCATGGCTTAGGAATAAACGCCCCACTGAATTCTTCCGAGCAGGTTCAGTACTTCTTCCCGTCCAAACTGATTGTCCATCACCTCATAGGGAATCTTACCACCGAGGGCGCGATTGGGTGCATTCAGCCAGGCATTGAGTTTTTCTTTATTACGGAATGCTTCCAAACCCTGATTGTACAGGGCATCTAAACCGATGATGCGTTCGCTTTGAGCCGCTGAAAATTTCTCCTCCTGCTTTTTATTAATCAGTGTGGCCCTGTTAATGGAAAGCACATTTGCCAGTTTCTGATAGTCCAGCATCGTTTTTTCCTTCACCTTTTCTAAATACTTCTTGGTTACTCCCGTTTTGGAAAGTTTCATTTTTTCCATGGGAGTTAACCTGGAAATCTTAGCTTCTTTTGTGGGAAGAGCTGATTTTTTAGCGACTGGCATAGTATATAATTTTCGTAATCCCAGTATAAATATATACTATTTTTTGGAGACTGCCTAACGACAAAAAAGCAGCCTTAGGGGAGGCTGCTTGATAAGGTGTTGAGGCGCGATTCAGGAAGTTGGTTTTTCGGATCGGATTTTTTCTTTCGGGTCGGACGTTTTTCTATTAGGATCTTGAATGATTTTCTACCAGGATGATGGACGATTTTCTACCAGGATGATGGACGATTTTCTCGAATAGGATGTTGGATGAATTTCTCCAGGATGTTGGATGAATTTCTCCAGGATGTTGGATGAATTTCTCTAGGATGATGGACGATTTCTTATAGGATGTCGGACGTTGGTTTTTTCAGGATAATACTTCAGGACGCTTACAGGAATTAGTAACCATAGGGTGAGAAAATGTAATCAAAAGCCTAGACTTCTTTAAATAGCTGATTTCCAATATTATATGGGACAAAAAAAGGGTCGGCATGGAAATGCAGCCCCTTTATAAAATCCAATATCCTATGAAAAACCATATTGTATAGGGCAACTAGCGTACCAATTTTTTTTTCCTTTAAAATAAATTGTTAAGCTTATTTTTTTCGAATCAGCCAACCACATCCCTGCTAAAGGGAAACAGGGAAAGTTCCATTAATTTCATATGCTGTCGGGCAAAGGGAATTCCAATAATTGTGATAAACAAGATAGCTGCAAATACCAAGTGAACAAGTGCCGTATAAAAGCCACCGCAAAACAACCAGATAATATTGCAAAACAGACTCAGGCACCCGCTGCCTCCTTTTTTGGGTACTATTTGTTTGCCAAAGGGCCATAATACCACGGTGGCAATTTTAAAACATTGTAATCCCCAGGGAATGCCAATAATCGTGATGCATAATACAAAACCACCTATTACGTAGCCCAGTGCTGCTAATAATCCACCAAATAAAAGCCAGATGATATTGCCAATTAAATTCATGATGTGGGTTGTTTATTTCTATTCTAACTTACTTTAAAAATAATCATTCTAATGGCAAATCAATTCATCAAAGTTGACATGCAGGGAACACCTGTTCTCATCAACAAATCCCATATCGTCATTGCAAAATTTGGCAGCACTTCGGTGACGAAGATCCAGTTGATAACTGGCGAAACCGTAGAAGTAATGCATACTCCCCGGTTATTCCAGGAAATGCAAAACTGAGTATGAATTGGGTTACCGGGTATTGCCTTTACCTTTTGTACGGGTGTTTGACTCCTATATTGTGAACACCAGACCGTTGAATAAAATTCAGGATAACCCTGTTAATTTTTGTAATCGCCCTCCTATAGACAATGTGTTAAAGAGCAGCCTATTAACATACGACCTACTTTGTTGGTATGGCTTTTGTCTAATACAATGGGTTACCTATTCAGTAAAACGATTGCAATGAAAAAATTACCTGATTTTGTGATGCCAGATATTGTGCCGCTGACAGGTTCAAATATTCATTCCGAAAAAATATTCAAAGATCTGGAAATCGCCCAGCGCACTCAGCGCCCGCCATCAGAAGAACAGATAACCCGGTTAAATGAACTCGCTTCCAAACCCCCATTTTGTTATACCCGGAAGGTTAAGAAAAATTATCCACTCTAGATAAAGAGATTTAAACACCCGACTCTCCCCTATTTCGCCATTGCCCTGGCTTGTTGAATATTTTCAGCTCCTGAAATCATCGTGAGTTTGGCCAGGGTAAATGCACCAATCGCCATAACCAGGTCGCGGACGGCAACATCGAAAAAATGTCCACCGATAATCAGCTGTACAGCGATGCAGATCAGCCATACCATTACAATGTATGCGCCGATCAATGGCCGCACCAAAACAATGATCCCCGCTAAAATTTCGATAATACCGACGATCTTCATAAAAACCGTCGCAGTTACGGGCAACATCGCGGTGATGTTTCCCCCGAGATAACTGGGCCAGTCGGCCAGCAGGTTGGTGAATTTGTCGAGTCCGGCGACGATCGGGACAATGCCAAAAGTGAGTCGTAAAACGTTTTGCACCTGTTTTATTGAAGTCATAAAATGATTTTTGTTACCCGATTAGATCATTTGAAATAAAAAAGGTTACAAAAATATTTTAGCAGAATTTTGTAACCAAATGGTCTGCATTTTATCTAATCGTGTATAGTGCTATGAATCACACCGTTTTACTGCCAGAAGGCCTGAGCGACCCGGTCCTCGTTCAAAACATACTTGGCGGGGAGCAAAGATTTTTTGAACAGATCATCCGCAGGTATAACCAACGCTTTTACCGTTTGGGGATGTCGATCTTACATGATAACGTGGAAGTGGAAGATGCCATGCAGGTCGCTTATATCAATGCCTTCCGGCACCTGGCTGACTTTGAAAAACGTTCATCGCTGGGCACCTGGCTCACCCGGATCATGTTGAATGAATGTCTGGCACGGAAAAATAAAAAACAAAGATTGAAAATCACGGAGGAAATACACTATCAAAATTTCACCACTATGACCACCCCCGCATCACTCCTGATGAATAAAGAACTCAGTGGAACTTTAGAAACAGCCATCGCGCAGTTACCCGAAAAATACAGGATGGTATTTGTATTAAGGGAAGTCGAAGACCTGTCGGTGAGGGAAACTGCTGAAGTGCTTTCCCTGAATGAAGCGAATATTAAAGTGAGGCTGAATAGAGCAAAAACGATGCTCCGCGACAATCTGCAGGGATATATGAAAGAACATGTGTACGCTTTTCATCTCACCCGCTGCGACCGGATCGTTGACCAGGTATTTAAAGCTTTGCAGATTGACCGACCCCTGGGTCAGGCATAGCAACCCTGGCACACTTTTTCACAGGAAAAATTGATTACAACGCACTAAATGAAATCAAGATTCTTTTTGTATGTATCACTCAGCGTGGACATAATCATTGCGTTGTCGAAGTTCACTGCCTCTTTTTTTACGAAAAGTTCATCGATGATTGCGGAAGGTATTCATTCCGTTATCGATGCGGTGAGCCAGTTGCTATTAATCTGGGGTGTAAAAACAAGTAAGCGGAAAGCGGATGAAGAGCGTCCGTTTGGATATGGCAGGGACCTTTATTTTTGGTCGTTCATCGTGTCCCTGGTTATATTTTCCGTGGGCGGCTGTATTTCCATTTATGAGGGAATATTGAATCTGAAAAAGAAGGAACTTGAAGGAAGTCCGGTGTGGAGTTATACCGTTCTGGCGATCGCATTTGCTTTTAATCTGATTTCCATGTTCAGTGCATTAAAAGCATTTAAAAAACAACAGAAGCATGAAGGGTTCTGGAAATCGGTTTTCCAGACAAAAGATCCGCCCACGATTATTGTATTACTGGGAGATTTCGGTGATCTGGTAGGTCTGGTGATCGCATTTTTTGGCATTTATTTAAGCAGGTTGTATCACCGGCCTTATTACGATGCTGTCGCATCAATCATCATAGGATCGGTTTTGGTTGTGATATCAGCCATTTTAATAAGGGTCTCACAGCGGTTGCTGGTGGGAACAACAACAAGCCGTAAAAACCTGAAAAAAGTTGTTGAGCTCGCGGAAGAAGATGAAGCAGTCGTAAAAATAAAAAAGCACTTTTCGACATACCTTTCGCCGGAAGAAATCATCCTTCAGTTAAATGCAGTTTTTAAAAAGGATCTGGATACAGCGGATATTACGGACGCTATTTCGAGAATTACAAAAAAAATCCAGGAGGAATTTCCCTTTATGAAACAGATTTTTATTATGCCGGTTACAAAATAGAAAAAGCATCGCTATTTGGTCCTCATGATAATAATAATCGGTGGCCTGGCAGGGGCTGCGATTAAACCTGTTGTGTATTACAGATTACATTCAGCTCACTAATCAAACCCTGAATCTCAGAGGTTTTCGAGATGAATTGTTCAACGCCCAGGGCCTTCGCCCGTTTTACGTCCAGCGGATTGTCGGAAGTGGAATAAATAATAACGGGTATCACGGAAAGCCTGGGATCTGTTTTCAGGATTGTCAGAAATTCAAATCCATTCATGATGGGCATATTTAAGTCGAGAAAAATCATCTCTATATTATCATGGCAAGCCTGCAGATCCCGAAATGCATCCAGACCATTGTTTTTGATCCGGCATTCACATTCGGGTGCAACTGCCTTCAGTGCAGTTAAAAAAATAAACTGATCGTCATCGTCGTCATCAATCAAAACGATATGTTTAAGCATCAACTAACGCTTAGATGGTAAATAAATTTCGAAACTGGCACCGACCCCTGGTGTGCCCTTCGCAAAAATCAGGCCCTGGTGGTTCTGGACCACTTTTTTACAGATCGCCAGTCCGATGCCTGTTCCTTCATATTCAAATTTGGAGTGCAGACGCTGAAACAGTTCAAATATTTTGTTAGCATATTGCTGTTCAAATCCGATACCGTTGTCGGCAAAAGTTATTTTCCAGTAGTCCGTTTTGGCCGAAGAGGGATCAGAAAAATCCATTTCCCCAGCCTGGCAGTATTCGGCGTTAATCCGAATGAGCGTTTCACCCTGCGGTTTCTTGTATTTAATTGAATTGACGATCATGTTGGTAAAAAGCTGGGTAATCTGCAAGGGTACACAGGAAATGACGGGCAGCGACTCATGCAGAACGGTTGTTTGGCTTTCTGTTATCTGCTCGCGCAGATTATTACATACTTCATCCAGAATCTCATTTAAATCGGTCGTCTCAAATTCCATTTCTTTAACATTCATCCGGGAATAATTCAACAAGGAACTGATCATGTTCTGCATGCGCTTAGAGGCCTGTAAAACGCGCTGAAAATAATCAAGGGTACTGGCCGGCAATGGTTCTGCTGAATCACCCAGGATCAAATTACAAAATGTTTGAATTTTTCTTAACGGCTCCTGGAGATCATGTGAGGCAATATAGGTAAAGGAGGTCAGTTCAATATTATTTTGTGCAAGTTCGATATTTTTAAACTCGAGCTCTTGCTGGTATCCAATTATGGTCTTTTCATGCATTTTTTTTTGTGTCTGATCAGTTATAATGATGCCTACCGTTGCCAGTTTCGGCTGCAGTGAGGTAAGTGAAATATAAACGGGAATCATTTTTTCTCCCACAGATAATGTAATTTCTCCCTTGCTTCGCCCATGCAACGAGTCGCGAAAGAGTTCCTTAAAATTTTTCGATGAATCCTCATGGATGAATTCGTGAATAAACCTACCGATTACTTTTTCATAAGGCATTCCCAGCAATTCGACAAAAGATGAATTGGTGTAAACAATTAATCCTTCTTCCGTGGTATTTACAGCACCCTCTCCGATTTCTTCGATCAGGACCCTGTACGCGTAATCTCCGCTTTGCAGGGTGTATATTTCGTGTTGATCGTTTTCATTTATAGCAAAAGCATCTACTTCACCGGCGCGGATGGCATCTATCAGCTGTTCGGAATCAACCAGCCTTTCTTCCAGGTTTTTAATTTTTTTCAGAAGGTCATCGACGGTGCCGGTCTTCATGTGCTACTCTTTGATAGTGATTCCCAAACCCCTGACGACTTTCGTTGAATCAGCAAAAGTTCCTACCAGGGTTTTCTTTGGCAGGGGAAGTCGTTTGATCAGTGAAGGACTAAATACGATCTGTTGTTCAGCCGCGAGTTCCGGATGTTTATACAGATCTATGATTTCCAGTTGAAATGAATCTTCCAAAAGTTCGGAGCATAATTTTTGAATATTTTCTATGGCTTCCATAGACTTTGGCGACATACCACATACATACAACTGCAGGACGAGTTTACCGTCTTCAATGAGTATGGGTATGTTCTTTTTGTTCCTCATGTTGTCTTCTTTACCATAACCGGACGAATATTCAAACCGACCAGCACTTTCTCTTCATTGGAAAGATCACCGATGATCTTTCTTAAAGGTTCCGGAAATTTTCGTACCAGGGTAGGGATGGCAAAAATCTGATCACCTTCCGCCAGCTGTGGGTTCACCAGCAGGTCTATGATCTCAATGGTGTACTGCCCTGCCAGGTGTTCCCGGCAATATTTGGTTATGTTCTTTAGTGCCAGGACAGATTTTGGTGTCTGGCCCGCAATGTATAATCTAAGTTCCCATGTCTCTTTGGCCATATGAGGTTATAGATGTTTAAGCAGGCTTTTTCAAGGCGATTCCTTTATCCTGAATCGAAAACTCACAAAACCCGTTGGAATGCCCCATTCCCCTGGATTTTACGATGTTCAGTGCACGTTTCCGGCTACCGTCTTTTTCCATGTTGGAGACCTTGATCCAGGTATCAGCCAGTGATGAAACCGCATCCACTGTCAGGTCATTATACTCATTCGACCCTTCGTGCGTCAATGACGTAAAAAGAGCATTAATCTGGTTTACTTTGAGCATATCCATTAATCTGACCAGCATAGCCCTTACCTCACTGGTGTTACCGACAGTCACCAGGCTACTGATTGGGTCGATGATCACGGTTCTCGGTTTTAGTTCCCCAATGAGTTTGTGTAAAACCAATAAATGCATTTCAAGGCCCTGCAGGGAGGGCCTTGACGAATGTATAAAAAGCAATCCAGATTTGATATGGGCGCTCAGCTGAATGCCAATTGACTTCATGTTACGTACCAACTGATCCGGGGACTCTTCGAAAGAGAAGAACAAGGTGGATTCCTTTCTTAAACAGCTTCCTGAAGCAAAATAGGAAGCCAGCGTCGTCTTTAAAGTACCGGCTGATCCGGTGATCAGTGTACTTGTTCCCCTGAAAAATCCTCCTTTATCAAAAAGCTTGTCCAATCCGTTATTTCCATAGGATAGCAATTCGGACGAAATTTTGTGCTCCAGTTTTAGCGAAGTAATGGGTAAAACCGTTATGCCGGTTTCATCAATCAAGAACGGATATTCGTTGGTTCCATGGGTCGATCCCCGGTATTTGACAATCCGCAATCTTCGTGTAGCAATCTGGTCGATTACCCGGAAATCGAGCAGGATAACACAATCTGATACATATTCCTCCAGGCCCTGGCGGGTCAGGGAGCTTTCTCCCCTTTCACCGGTAATAATTGCAGTGACACCTTTTACTTTGAGCCATTGAAAAAGACGCCTGAGCTCTGATCGCAGGATCGTAGCATTGTCAAGGCCCCCGAAAAGCGATTCAATGGTGTCGAGTACAACCCGCTTCGCACCAATGGCATCGATGGCGTGGTTCAGGCGGATAAAAAGACCTTCCAGGTCATATTCCCCCGTTTCCTCAATTTCGCTTTTTTCAATCTGTATGTGGTCGATCCTTAATTTTTTCTGACTGATCAGTTTATCCAGGTCGAATCCGAGGGAGCGAACATTCTGACTCAGATCTTTTGGGGTTTCTTCAAAACTCATGAATACGCCCGGTTCGTTAAACTCGGAAATTCCTTTAACCAAAAATTGCATCCCCATGAGGGTCTTTCCACAACCAGCACTCCCACAGATCAGCGTGGGCCGGCCTTTCGGAAATCCGCCGCCGGTGATTTCATCCAGTCCATCGATCCCCGATTTAGATTTGGGAAATTCTTCTGATTTTTGCCGTCCCATGAACGATATTATACTTTAAATATATTTAATAATCTATTCAATCCGGAAGATTTCCGGTAAACTACTGTTCTCATATCCAGCCCGCGTATATTTCCTGTCCAAATTTTTCCACACCATCTTCTTGTTCACTTTTTCCGAAACCTGGCTGGTGTAACGTTTGGTACAGGCCGTTTTAATTGAGTTTTTTGCCTGGCACGGTTATATAGAAGATAAAGTATTCACTCAAAAAACTTCAATCATGGGAAATCTACTTTATGCCATTGCCGTCATTTTAGTAATCATATGGGCCATTGGATTTTTTGGATATGCTGCCGGAGGCATCATACATCTGCTTCTGGTCATCGCCATAGTCATGATCCTGCTTAAGGTGATCAGACGAGCTTAAGGTTATCAGACGGGAAGCTTAAGCAGTTATTCGAACATTCCAAATATCTAACTGATTCCGTAATGAAGAAGTTCATTTCATTGCTCCTGACCATTTCCATTTTCTTTTTAAACAGCTGCCAGCTGATCGGCGATATTTTTAAGGCAGGCGTCTGGGTTGGGGTCCTGCTGGTCGTAGGATTCATAGCCCCGATCATTTTTCTGGTAACCAGGAGATCGAACAAAAACTAACGCCCCAACATCAACATGGAGGAAATATCTGAAAGGATTATTGCATTCAACCGAAACAGGATTCCCGAGATGATTCAGTTTAAATACGAATTCATGAAGGAAAATCTATTCCGGTTTTACCGGGGGACCAATCACATATTTTACGAAGATTTAGCCAGGGAACAAGAATTTCCCGAATCTCCCCACGCCTGGATATGCGGGGATCTTCACCTGGAAAATTTTGGAACTTATAAAAGTGACAACCGACAGGTATATTTTGATCTGAATGATTTTGACGAAGCCATTTTGGCGCCCTCACTTTGGGAAGTTGTAAGAACCGTAACCAGCATCCTTATTGCATTCGATACTTTAAAAATTGAGGAAGCCAAATCACTCCGCATGGCACAGTTGTATTTAAAAACAATTGGGGAAATTTTTGCTGGAGGAAAATCAGGTTACATTGAAAGAAATACTGCCCGGGGTATCGTTTGCGAATTCCTGACCGCAGTTAACAAAAGAAAACAAAGCGATATCCTGTCAAAGAAAACAACCCTGAAAAAAGATAAACTTCAAATCATCCTGAACGATCCCAGACATTTCAAGCTGGATAAAAAACTGAAAAATGATCTGGCTGTTCATGTGAAACACTGGCTAAAAACGGATGAGGACAGTCCTTACAACTACAAAGTCGTAGATGCCGTTTTCCGGTTGGCCGGCGCCGGAAGTATAGGCCTGAAACGTTATGCCATTCTTTTGAAATCTTCCAATAAAGCGGGCGAAAAATATCTATTGGTCGATATGAAGCAATCCACAGCCTCTTCTATAAAACCTTATATTTCAATCAAACAACCTGATTGGAAAAATGAATCGGAGCGGATTGTAAAAATACAGGAGAGAATGCAAAATCGCCCGCCCGCTTTGTTAAGT
>JBGPBW010000106.1:0-15513 GCA_041481385.1 Puia sp. | reverse complement strand
GAAACAGAATCCGAACTGAGCCTGCTGACCGGTGAAGCGGGAGTTAGGTTTGTTCTCTATTCCGGTCAGCCGCAGGCTGTGCCGATCGTATCACATGGGCCTTTTATTGGTGACACGGCGGAAGACATCAACCGGCTCTACCGGGAATTCCGCACTGGGAAAATGGGCCATATCTCCTCAGTCGCCGATTCTCAAAAGATAGTTTGGTAGTAAAATGTGTAGTCTCCCGCGTGAACTACTTTTATAATTCATAAGTAGTACTACGAATTCTAAATAAAAATAAGATAGTTGTCAATGATTCTCAATATAAACGCTGATACTTCCCGATCCTTGTTCTCTTTTATACCAGTCGTTGTATCGTAAACGTACAGGCGTTCCCGGGGGATAAAATGTAAATATCTGACAGATAACCGATTGACAGACGGTATGTATTTTGCCCAGGTATCATTATCAAACCATTTCATCCATGCTGATCAATTACCTGAAAATAACGTTCCGGAATCTGGCCGCAAATAAGGTCTTCTCCTTTATCAACATCTTCGGACTGGCAGCGGGTCTCGCTACCTGCATGCTGATCATGATGTATATCATCGAGGAGAGCAGTTATGATAAACAGTTTGCGAATGCCGACCGGATTTACCGTATCTCCATGGCCGCTACGGCTTCGGCCAAAGACAATGAAAAATGGGCTTCCCAGCCTGCCCCAACGGCCTGGGCTTTAAAAGCAGAAATTCCTGCAGTGGAACAGGTGACCCGCCTGCTGAAGTTTCCGAATATGGACAACGTTCTTTTAAAATATGAACATGATAAGGTCAGTCGCCGGTTTTTTGAATCCAATGGGTTTTATGTCGACTCCACTTTTTTTCAGCTCTTCAATTATCATTTTACATACGGCAATATAACATCAGCACTGAACAAGCCCAACAGCCTGGTGATTTCTGAATCTATCGCTGAAAAATTATTTGGACATGAAGATCCGGTGGGAAAACCGGTGACCATCGGTCTTCCATTTGGCGATTTTACCTATACGGTAACCGGAGTTTTTGTAAATGCCGGATTACAATCGCATATACCCGCAAATTTTTTCCTTTCCATGCGGAACAGCGACCTGGGAATGTTCGTGGCTGCGGATGACAGCTGGACGACCAACAGCATTTTCCATACCTACGTGAAACTCAAACCAGGCAGCGATCCCGCTGTTTTTGAAAAAGGCCTGACGCCATTTTTTTATCGGCATGCGGGAGCGGAATTGAAAGCAGCCGGTTTATCGAAGACCTTATTTATTCAGCCTTTACAGGATATTTATCTCCATTCGCAGATCGGAAATGAGATTGCAGCAAACGGTAATATCAAATACCTCTACATTTTAGGATCCATTGCGGGGTTCATCTTATTTATTGCCTGTATCAATTTTATGAATCTCTCCACAGCCCGTTCGCAAAAAAGAGCCAGGGAAGTGGGTGTAAGAAAAGTCCTGGGTGCAAATAGAAGTGCGCTGGTCAGGCAGTTTTTAGGCGAATCATTTATCATATGCATGATTTCTTTTGCCGTTGCAGGAATTTTGGTCTACGGGTTATTGCCGGGTTTGAATCATTTCACGGGGAAACAGCTGGTCATGGATAGCGCCTCCGGATCGATTTTCTGGTTCGGCGGACTCATATTGTTCACCGGCTTCCTCGCAGGTCTCTATCCGGCATTTTATCTTTCTTCTTTTAAACCGGCATCTGTATTAAAAGGAAAAATGCTGCATCAGTTTTCGGCGATCATGATCCGGAAGGGATTGGTCGTCTTTCAGTTTACCATCTCCATTTGTCTGATTTTTGCAGTCCTCGTGATCTGGCGCCAGCTGGACCTGGTAAAAAACCAGGACCTCGGATTTTCCAAAAACCAGCAAATCATTTTGCCGATGCCCGCCAAACAGGTAGCTATGAATTATACCGCACTGAAAACGCAACTGATTCGGTTTCCGGCTGTAAAATCGGTAACCAGCGGTTCTTCCTACCCGGGGATTGCCAATATCAATGATATGCTGTTCTACGCGGAAGGTAAGCCCAGAACGGAATTTGTTGACATTTCTATTATTTCAACTGAAAAAGATTATCTGAAAACCCTCGGTTTGACATTGCTGGAAGGCAGGTCTTTTGAGCGAGCGAATGAGGATGCAGATACCGCCAGTATTGTACTCAATGAGACAGCCCTGAAAGAGCTGGGCTATACAACACAAACGGCTATTGGGAAAAAAATTAATTATGATTTTCAGGGTACACACCATACCGTTGAAATCGTTGGGGTGGTGAGGGACTTCAATTTCGAAAGCCTGTACAACCCGATCAGGCCGCTGGGTTTTTCGCCAACCAATTTTTTTGCTAACAAGTATAATTACGCGATCGTAAATATTCAGACCAATAACTGGGCTCCTGTTTTATCCGGCCTGGAAAAATCCTGGAATATCATAAATTCCTCAACACCCTTTACCTATTCATTTCTGGATCAGGATTTCGCCAGGAATTACGAGAAGGAAGAAAGGACTTCAGGTCTGGTCATTTATTTTATGGTGATTGCTGTGGGGGTCGCCTGCTTGGGTTTATTTGGACTGGCAGCGTTTTCATCAGAAAACCGGGTAAAGGAAATCGGCGTCAGAAAAGTGCTTGGCGCTTCGGTTGGCTCCGTGGCTGCACTGCTTTCGAAAGAATTCATTCAACTGGTAATCCTGGCGATCGTGATTGCGCTTCCCCTGGCCACTTATGTGATGCACAAATGGCTGGAGAATTTTTCTTACCGCATACACGTGAGCTGGTGGATATTTTTGGTGTCCGGACTCTTCGCCGTATTGATTGCCCTGATCACCGTTAGCTTTCACGCGATCAAAGCCGGCTTGTCGAACCCGGCGACCAGTCTACGCTCAGAGTGAGTTGACCGTTGACCGATGACCGTTGACCGTAGGCTGGGGGAGTTGGAAATGAATATAAACATTTGCATTTCCCAAGTATCCTTTTACATTAAATTTTCAAATTCTGCTCAAATCGGTCAGGATGATCTGCATTTTAGTGAAAAATGCGATTGGCAAATATAAACCTGCTCAATAACTGGAATATTACTAAACGGAACTGAAAACCGGGTAAAATCAATTAGACGCCTGAGGCGATACATGATAATTTGGTGTCCTGATATAACGGCAAGACCAAATTTCATTCATCTAAAAGACAGGCCATGTTAAAAAATCTAATCTTTTCGGCATTGATCATCATGTGTTATCCCATTATTTCCTGTAAAAAAGCCGTGGGCAAGCTAACGACCTACACGGTGACCGAATACAAATCGAATAAACCGATTTCCGGGGCTTCTGTAAGTTTTTATACCATTGGAAGTTTTGATCTGAACTGTGGGTGCTGGACAGATCAGTTGCAAGGCACTAAACTAACCGATCAAAATGGAAAGTGTACATTAGGCGATGAGGAATATACCCTGTCGACAACCAAAGTCTTCGTAAGCAAAGACAATTACTTTCCCGATGGCAGTAGTTCCGCACCGCTACAGACAAATTTTGCACTTGAATCTATGGGCCAGATACAATTGGACCTGGTTCGGATCAATGCCTTCACCGGTCGGATTTACATGGACTTAAATGTCGGCGGCGAACTGCACACGTATAACCCGGTCGGTGAATTCCCTGCTCCGGCTGATTCACTGATCATACTTAGCGGTTATGGTGGTGAAACAAATAATATCTCTTATAGAATTTACGACTCGACGGGTTCAACGGTCATTTTCACGAGTACACCAGTACCCTTGCAGGTTTCGCAATCAGGTACAACCAATCTGAAAATAAATTATTGAATGGATAGTTATCCGGTTCCCGTAGCTTCGATCATATGAACCCGCAGGCCATAGGAAGATACAGGTGGACAATATGCGCCCTGCTGTTTTTCGCAACCACTGTAAACTACCTGGACCGGCAGGTGCTGAGTCTTTTGCAACCCTTCCTGGCCAAAAAGTTCAGCTGGACAAATACGGATTATGCAAATATTACGGCCGTGTTTCAATTGGTCTACGCCATCTCGATGGTATTTGCGGGCCGGATCATTGATAAATTAGGAACCAAAAAGGGATACGCGCTGGCAATTACCATCTGGTCGCTGGCGGCCATTATTCACGCCATGGCCATTCCCATTGGTCAGACGATTATCAACATATTGGGCTGGGCCGGTGTTGCCGGTTTCTCTGTTTCCGTAGCCGGATTAATGTTTTCGCGAGCCTTACTGGGTTTTGGTGAAGCGGGAAATTTTCCTGCGGCGATCAAAACAACGGCGGAATATTTTCCTAAAAAAGAAAGGTCGCTGGCCACAGGTATTTTTAATTCGGGAGCAAATGTGGGCGCCATCCTGGCTCCGATGACAGTGCCCTGGATAAATGCGCACTGGGGCTGGGAAGCAGCATTTGTAGCCATGGGTCTTCTTGGATTTCTGTGGTTGTTTTTATGGCTCCTGTTATATCAAAAGCCTGAAAAACAAAAACGGCTTTCTGCTGCAGAACTGGCTTATATCAACGAAGACGAAGAAAAAGTTATTCCAGGAGTACAGGAAGAAAAAGTATCCTGGATCAAATTACTGGCCTATAGACAAACCTGGGCTTTTACATTTGGTAAGTTTATGACGGATGGCGTATGGTGGTTTTTTTTATTCTGGTTGCCTGCTTACCTGAATGCACAATATGGAATCATTGGTGAAGCCGTTCAGCTTCCACTTACGGTGGTGTATACGATGGCCATGCTGGGAAGCATAAGCGGAGGATGGTTCCCGATATATTTTATAAGGAAGGGGAACGCTGTATATGATGGCCGCATGAAAGCGATGTTGCTGATTGCCTTTTTCCCGCTGGTCGTATTGCTGGCGCAGCCCTATGGATATATAAGTTTTTGGGTTCCGATACTGCTGATCGGCATTGGTGTATCTGCCCACCAGGCCTGGTCTGCCAATATATTCAGTACCGTTTCAGATATGTTTCCCAAAAAAGCTATTGGATCGGTCATTGGTATCGGAGGAATGGCGGGTGGTCTGGGTGGCGTGCTGATTACAAAAGTTGGCGGGGCATTGTTTGATCATTACAAAGCACTGGGTCATATTGAAACCGGCTATACGATCATGTTTTCATTTTGTGCGGTGGCTTATTTAATGGCCTGGACGGTGATGAAGTTGCTTGTGCCCAAGTATAGTCCAATTACTGATTTGTAAACGTTGAGACCCTCTGCTCTTCGACTATAAATTGAGAATCCGGAGTTTAAGAAATCTCCCCGTATATTGCTAATTTCATTCACATTAACTAAGTACTGCCAATAAACGCCACCGGTACAAGACAGCAATTACCCTACTGGGCGGCTATTTCTTATTTTTTTTAGATTCCTGCTTTGCTTTCTCTTTTTTCTCCTTATAGGTTTTCTTGTTTTCCTTTGACATAATAAAGCTTTCTTTCAGCCCCGATAGTAATGATTTTATTACCAGGTTTACAAATGATTTATTCATGTCGCGATCTACATGATACTGAACGATCCGTTCAGGCTTATCTACAGAAGGATTGGCTACGGGTAGTATCGCGTTGGCGCTAAATGCCAGCACTGAACTTTTCCACTTTGCTTTTTCTTTAAGTGCCAGGTTAATATCAAGATCATGATATAAAAATTTCATTGTGCCGGATGCATTTGTACGACTTGCATTGCCGGAAAATACCATTCCATCTAGCACTCCTTTAGTGAAAGTGGCAGTAGTGTACGACTTTACAAGCGGATTTAACTCGGCCAAATTACATTTGTCAATTACCGCATTAAAGGTAAATTTCGGATCCTTGTAACTGAAATTCAGATTTATAATGAAATGGGCTTTATTCTCCATATAAGCGTCTGCTTTCAGCATCAGAATTTCAGGTGGTGCAATGTTGGTTATATGGCTTACCTCCACCGTTCCCCGTTGAATGTCGGCTTTCCCATAACTTCCATTGGGTAATTTCTCCCGGTTAACAAGGTTAACATTCGTTACCCTCACCTGCATTACTGATAGGGGTATTGGGATAGCTGTAATTGCCTGACCAAGGTATGGAGGGAATTTGCTTTTGTCGAGTGGCTTTGAATTGTCCTGGAAAATAGAAGCAGATACTTTATCCAGTAAAATCTGTTCGATCAATAATTTCCGACTGTATATCAGCGAATCAAAATTTACGCCTTCCACGTCTATAGAACCCATCGTGAAGGAAAACTGCGGATGCCGATATGGGTATTTGGCCTGTATTGCCGATTCACTGATGTTGGGTTTAAAGCTGACTTCCCGCAACTTTATTGATTTATCCCTATAAGAAAGATTGAGCTCTTCCATAGAAAGATGAAATGCGCTGTCTGCTGTCTGAATATCCAAAGCATTGATACCGGTACTAAAAGAGGCGAAACGAAAGGTCATTGTGTCATTAGTATGCTGAATCTGGAGGGAATCAATAGTCAATTTGTAATCCTTAAAACTAATATGCTTCAATCCCCCTTTCTGCATATCACCTGTTAATTTACCGATAGAAAATTCAACATGTTTATAAGAAATGATGTCTTTACCCGGCTGCTGGTCAATCATTAGGTTCTGTAATAAAATATTGATTTGTTGAATATTGAACTCCCTTTGTTTTGCCGAATTGGCAACATGAAAAGAAGCATCAACCAAATTAAATTCCTTAAGAACAAATGACTCGATAGATTTTTTGCCTCTTTGCTTTTGGTCGCCTACCACAGAATCTTTAAATGGGAAAAATATCGGGTTAATATCTGAAATTGTAAAATCGATTCCAGGTGCTGTTAATTCAATCTTTTCAAGCTTGAGTATATTCGATTTTATCAGGGTTGAAATCTGAACATCTCCTAATAATATTTTATCAGCCTTTAAGCGGAAAGAACTATTAATATACTGGTAATTGTGCAGAGGCTTTTCCCGTGGTTGTAATGTTACATTACGAACACTGACGTTGCCAGTCAAAAAATTGACGCTCAACTTTTCAAATTTCAATTCATACACATCCGAAATAATACTGGAATTAAAACTTTTGTTAATCGCACTGGAAAGAAGCCGGTTAAAATTAAAGTACAAAAAAACAGCCATCACCGACAGGACAAGCAAAAAAACAGCTGCTATCCAGAGAATTACTTTTTTTACTGAACGCTTTTTCTTAGCGCCGACCGTTTCTGTTTTCATGCGGTTAAATATTATTTTTTTGGTTTTAATTTTACCTGTTTATTACGCAATCATAATTTATTGTTTGATGATTTCAATTTTGTTTACCTACCTACGTTAACCGGCCGGAGAATAGTGAACTACTAAAGAACGCTTTTTTTGTCAAGTATTTATCAGTGGCTCAATACGATTTTCCTCTGGGTTCTGTTTCAAAAACGATTTTGGGATTTGCCGATAGTGCATTAGTATTCAGATTATTGAAAAAGTTTATCGCATTGGGATTCCAGAGATTTTAATGTTTGAATCCGTACACATTTAATGGATTTAATGTGTCCAGGATTTTTGACCAAACCAATAACTGATGGCCAGTGCGGGGCCATTGTATCCCCATTTAAAATTTCCAGTCACGTCTTTTTTTGTGACATCCAGTTTGCAGTTGAGCCCTGAAAAACCCAGCGAAAGATCAAAATGATCAGCCACCTTATAAATGAACAGGAGATTATATGCGAAAATGCTACCCGTATAGTCGCCGATGGTCATTGCCAGATAATCGACGTCGAGGTTGAAAGCAAAACGGTTGCTGAATGCATATCCGCCCCAGATCCCCAGATCAGGGAGGGGAGCGGTAAATCCAAAATCATTATTCTTGTTGACAGCGACATTGTTGCCGGTCAATGAAAAACCCACTTTGCCCCCGACCAGGTGGGTACCAATCATAACGCCCAGCTCGTACCTGGGTTTGGAAAGAATGGCATAACCATAGGATATCTGGTAAATGGCTGTGTTGAAAAAAGATTTCACAGTGGAGTTCACAGGGTAGGTACTGTCTTTGAAAACAATGTCCTTTTGCAGGGTATGCGTTGAATTGCGCGGAATATTATAGTAATTAAAGCCGAGACGGGAACGGCGGGAGATACGCCACTGAAGGCCGGCAGCAAAAGTCACCTGCCCTTTATTGTAGCCGAGGTCTTTATTAAAATCAATTTCAGTACCCTCGACAGAACCCTGAAGGCCTACCCTGACCTGCGTACTGGTTACCGGTACAAAAAAACCTGCAGAAATCCGGAATCGCTCGACAAACCAGGGAGTGGACTTTTGTTTTGAAATCACACTATCTGTCTGCGCGTAGCTACTGACACTATAAAAAACCAGTAAAAGAAAGCAGCGGAGAACATTCATGATGTAATTTTATATAGCAGAATCTACGAAACCTATACGAATAGTCCAAAAAAATCCTCTGCTCTATGACTATTATAGAAGAATTTGGTGTTTAGGTAATCTTCTCAGATTAACTTAATTTCATCATCATTAACTATTTGCAAGTGTTTGATACTGGGCAACAGGACTTTCTTATGGTAAAAGAAAACGATACGCGTTAGATAATCCCTAACCTCGCTCTTTTAAAAACATCTTGTATGAATACTGTACTACAAGGCAAAACACGTGGTTTTATGGAGACCGCTCTTGCGTTTCTCCTTTTACTTATTTTGCTTTTTGACCTGTATACGGTGCTCAGTGTTTTCTTTGGCGTGTTCACTTATGCTATAATCTTTTCGGCTTCACTAGCCCAACCTTTTGAATGGCTGGTGAGGCAGCTAAAAAATAAACGATCCCTGGCAGCCTTTATTTATGCGGTTTTACTGATCGCTGTTGTTGCATTGCCATTTATTTTTATTGTTTCAGCATTAAGTGACTATGCCGCACAGGCCCAGCAATGGATTACGGACGCAAAGGCAGGCGGTGTGCCTGATTTGCCTGGCTGGATTGCAGGGATTCCGTTCCTTGGAAAAAAGATCACGGACTTCTGGTTAACCCTGCAGGCTGATCCGGCAACTACAATTGCTTCTTATGAGCCCCAGATAAAAACTTTTCTTCAACGGCTGATATCAGGAGGTGCGGGCCTGGTGGGCGCTACGCTGGAGTTTGTTGTCGGTATTATAGTATCAGCCATTTTTCTTGTGAGTGGTAAAAAAATCCTGCAGCCTCTTAACACCATCATGGATAATCTGGTCGGTGATCAGGAGGGCAGCTTGTTGGTTGATGCCACTGGCCGTGCCGTGAAAGGAGTGGCTGTGGGGGTAATGGGGACCGCATTTATTGCGGCCCTTTTTGCATGGATTGGTTTTACTATTGCCGGAATATCCTTTGCCCTGGGATTGGCGGCGCTTGTTTTTTTCCTTGTCGTCATACAGGTAGGGCCACTCCTGGTCGTGTTGCCTGTAGTCATTTGGATGGGCACACATGGACAGACCGGCGGAGCAATCTTTGTAGGCATTTACGGAGTGGTGGTATTAATGGGGATCGATAATATCCTTAAGCCCATCCTGATTGCACGCAGTGGCAAACTGCCCGTCCTTGTTTTATTCCTTGGGGTTGTCGGGGGAATGGTTACCTGGGGTTTTACGGGAATGTTTAAAGGCGCAATTATCTTAGCTGTTTTTTATACTGTATTACATTCCTGGTTGGGAAAACGACAGCAGGTTAAAAATTAAAAGGGCATTTCGAATTTGATAGTATAGATTACTTCCCGGGAACTTTTACTTGTTTCAATAGAGACCTGATAAAATTATTCAGCATGAACAAGGCAAACATTAAATCCATCCTGGGAAATTATTTCCCGATTTCAGTCTGGCTACCGGGATACAAAAAATCATTTATCCGTTGGGACCTGGTGGCCGGTATTACTCTGGCTTCATTTGTATTGCCTGAATCCATGGCCTATGCCACCCTGGCGGGTGTGCCCACCTATTTTGGAATCTATTGTTGTCTGGCAGGAGGGCTTTTTTTTGCTTTATTCACAAGTTCCAGGCAGGTTGCCCTGGGACCCACTTCTTCGATTTCACTCATGATTGGTTCAACGGTAGCCGTACTTTCGGGAGGAGATCCATCCAGGTGGGCTGCAATTGCTGAATTAACTGCATTGACTGTTGCTGCCATTTGTCTGGTTGCTTATATTTTTAAACTCAGTTCGATTGTAAATTTTATCAGCGACAGCATCCTGCTCGGATTCAAGGCCGGAGCTGCCTTATCCATAATGGCTACCCAATTGCCAAAAATATTTGGTGTGGAGGGTGGCGGAAGCAATTTCTTTACAAGGATGCGGACCTTACTGGAAAATATGCACGAAACGAATTGGACGGTGCTGATTTTTGGTGTAACAGCGATGGCCATTCTGATAGTGGGGGATTTTTTTTTCAAGGGCAAACCGGTTTCATTGGTTGTTGTCATTGCGTCCATACTGGTCATGTCTTTTACCCATCTGGCTTCTGCCGGTATACACATCACCGGAATGATCCCCGAAGGGCTGCCCTCGCTAAGCAGACCATCACTCCGGTTCAGGGATGTGGATGGTGTATTGCCTCTTGCCTTTGCCTGTTTCCTGATGGGCTACATAGAAACGATTTCTGCGGCAAGAACATTTGCCATGAAAAATAATTATACGATTAATCCCAGGCAGGAATTAATTTCACTGGGTGCTGCAAACTTTGCGGCCGCTTTTTCAAGTGCCTATGTCGTCGCGGGGGGTCTCTCACAGTCAACGGTAAACGATAAATCCGGTGCTAAAACACCCATGTCGCTGATCATTTGTTCGGTTACGCTCGGTGTGATCCTGATATATTTCACAGGCCTTTTAAAAAACCTGCCCGAAGTTATCCTGGCTGTTATTGTCATTCATGCTGTTTCGGGACTGATCAAGATTAAGGAATTGAAAAGAATCCGGAAGCTGAGCCCGATGGAATTTTATGTGGCCCTGATTGCCATTATCGGCGTATTGGTGTTTGGCATATTAAAGGGCGTCATGATATCCGTGATCATGTCGCTGATCCTGCTGATTCGGCGCGCCTCCAATCCGGAAGTGGCTGTTCTGGGGAGAATCGGTAATACCACGCATTTCTCAGATCGCATTCGTCACCCTGAAAATATTCTTATTCCGGGTATAGTTATTATGAGAATAGAATCTTCGATTCTCTATTTCAATACCGAAGCCACTTTGGAAAAAATAAACGAACACATTTTATTAGCGAATGGCCCGGTGAAGTTATTGATCCTGGACCTGTCTTCATCTCCTTTTGTAGATGTTGCAGGATCAAAAATGCTTTTGAACCTGGCCCGTGAATTGAAAAAAAATGGAATACAAATCCGATTAGTCTCTGCCCTTTCAGGTGTGCGTGAAATACTCCGAAAGCAGGGTCTGGAAGAAATTGCGGGACCCATCAGCAGGGAGATAACGATCGCAGAAACCATTTCGGCATTCAATCCCGTATAATGGTTTTTCCGATCTTTAGTCCGCCAATTAGAATGTAGCCGGGAAAACAAACATCATGTTTATAAAACAGTAAAGCCAGTAATATGAAATCAAAAGACAAAGACAGATTATCGGGGATACCCGAATTATCCAGGAAAGAACTCATTCAGCGCGCTAAAGAATTCTCAAAACAATTCCGCATTAAGGACGGAAAAGATTTCAGGCTGAAAGACTTTGACCCGAAGGAGGATGCCGGCCTGGGGCCGGAAGATAAGCCGCTGGCTAAACAAACTTTACAACTGGGTGTGGATGCACTTGCCTCCATGCAGGAAGTTTTATATGCCCAGGACAAGTGGGCCATACTATTGATTTTCCAGGCAATGGATGCAGCAGGTAAGGACGGGGCGATCCGGCATGTGATGTCGGGTGTGAATCCCCAGGGCTGCCAGGTCACTTCCTATAAAGCGCCTTCAGCTGAAGAACTGGATCATGATTATCTGTGGCGGTGTATGAAAAACCTGCCTGAGAGAGGAAGAATCGGCATTTTTAACCGGTCTTATTATGAGGAAGTACTGGCCGTTCGGGTACATAAGCAATTTTTAGATAACCAGAAAATCCCCAGGGAATTGATCACCGAAGATATTTGGGACGACCGGTTGAAAGACATCCGGAATTTTGAATCCTATCTGAACCGGAATGGAATTGTTGTTTGCAAATTCTTCCTCAATCTTTCCAAAAAAGAACAAAAAAAACGGTTCCTGGACCGGATCAATGATAAAGACAAGCACTGGAAGTTTTCGGCTTCCGATGCGAAGGAAAGAAAGTTCTGGGATAAATATATGGATGCCTATGAAGATCTGATCCGGCATACTTCAACAAAAGAATCTCCCTGGTATGTTGTTCCCGCCGACAACAAAGCATTCAGTCGCGTGGTGGTAGCATCAGCAGTTATCAACACGCTGGATTCACTGGGATTAAAATATCCGGATGTCGGTAAAGAGAAACTGGCGGAACTGGAAGCGGTTAAGGCTGAACTGATGGCTGAGGAGTAGATCTATTTCTTAAAAGCCAGTTGTACGGCAAAGAAATACACTGATGATGAATACTGAACAGGAAAATTACGGTGGGCAGTCTAAAAAGGAATTCAGACCGAAGAGAAACATTCTTTATTTCCTTGCGTCTATGCTTTTCGCTTTCCTGCTGACCAGCATTATAAAGGTCCCCGGTTTCACACAGTCGCAGAATTATGTTTTATTTCTGTTGTTTTTTTCAATCGGGTTATGGGTCACGGGAGCCATCCCGCCGTTTGCCGTCGGCCTGTTTATTATGGCATACCTATTCTTTACCCTGGGGAATGCCAGCATCAATTTACAACCGGTAAATGCCGGAAAATATGTCCAGACATTTTCTTCCAGCATCATTTGGCTGTTGCTGGGTGGGTTTTTTCTCGCAGAAGCGATGACGAAGACCGGAATCGATGTGTTTCTTTTCAGATTTGCGCTGAAACTATCGGGAAAAGTCCCCGGCAACATCTTACTGGGAATTATGCTGATGACCATGGCGGCTTCTATGATCCTGTCCAATTCGGCAACGACAGCGATGGTGATTGCATCGGTAATGCCCCTGATCAGAAGCCTGGGGAAAAATACATTCTCCAAAGCACTGCTGGTGGGAATCCCGATTGCTGCTACGGTAGGCGGTATGGGAACCATCATCGGCAGTCCGACCAATGCCATCGCTGTGGGCGTTTTGGAAAATAATGGTATAGCCATGAATTTTCTGAACTGGATGTATTTTGGAATACCCCTTGCGCTGACGCTCACACTGATCGGATGGTGGATGCTTAAAAGAAAATATATCAGCAGTAATGAGCCCGTCGAAATTGAATTAACACCCGCTGATGATCCTGTCGGAAAACAGTTAAAGAATCAGCGCAGGATCGTTGTAGTGATCCTGGTTGTAACCGTTGTTCTGTGGATGACGAGTTCCTTGCATCGTCTGACCGTTTCTTCAGTTGCAGCGGTGCCTCTGGTATTTCTGACCCTGACTGGTATATTAAAAGCTGAAGATATCCGGAAAATACCCTGGGATACACTATTGCTGATTGCTGGTGGACTGTCCCTGGGACTGGCCCTGCAGGATACCAAACTTTTGGAACATTTTGCAAATCGTGTCATGGGTTCACCTTCCAATTCAATCATCACTTTCCTGGTATTCGCTTATGTTACCATGTTATTCAGCAATTTCATGAGTCATTCGGCTGCAGCCACTATGCTTATTCCTCTTGGTGTGTATCTTATGCCCGATCACGCAGAACAAGTTGCAGTTATTATAGGTCTGGCGGCTTCTACTGCTTTGCTGTTGCCGGTATCCACGCCACCCAATGCAATCGCTTTCAGCACCGGCCTGATTAAACAAAAGGAATTTCTTCCCGGTGGCCTGCTGATTGGATTACTAGGCCCATTGCTGATTGTTTTACTCGTACTGATGATATTGTGACAGGGCTGCCCGGATAATTTCTATTCTGAAACATATGTTTTGACTAATATGACAATTCCAGAAAACGATATTCCGCCAGTCAGTGAACCATTCAGAAGCAAACGGCTGTTGAATCCAATTGAAAGGATTTCCGAAATTTTATTCGGGTTGATCATGGCACTCAGTTTTACCTGTGCCATTAGTGTTGCCGAAACGGACCGGATCGGAGTGAAACAGATGCTTATCGGGGCAGTTGGTTGTAATATTGCCTGGGGCGTTATTGATGCATTTATGTACCTGATCAATCTACTGGTACAAAGAGGCCGTGACATAACCATATTGAATTTTGTCAGGAATACCGGAGAACCGGAAAAGGCAAGGGAATATATAGCTGAAACATTTTCACCTGAATTGTCGGCAGTAATAAAAAAAGAGAGCCTGGAACATATCCGGGAAGATATTATCAGCGCACCTGGAGAACTGATGCGGCGCCGCATTTTCAGTAATGATTTTAAAACAGCGCTCGGTATTTTCCTGTTGGTTTTCCTGTCCACATTTCCCGTGGCCATTCCGTTTATTTTCATTCATGATGTTCGTCTGGCCCTTCGAATTTCTAACGGTATTGCCATTTTACTACTCTTTCTTGGTGGATGGAATTTGGCCAGGTATGGTGGGCACAAAAAGTTCCGGACTGGTTTATATCTGGCGCTGCTTGGAATTGGAATGGTTTTATTAACGATATCATTGGGCGGTTGACGTTATGAATAAATTAATGATTATTATTTGTCTCACAGGTTTGCCTTTCGTCGGTATTGGGCAGGTAGGGGAAATTAAAAAACCTGCTGATTCCGCCGGCTCCCCCTTCTCTGTTTCTGCAACCGGCTATTATTATTTCTTTCCCGGTTCAGAGAATAACACGCTCACCCTGATTGGATCCTTTGATTATAAATCGTTTCACCTGGAACCCCGCTATAATTATGAAGTACAAAACTCAGGTTCCGTTTTTGCAGGATGGAGATTTGAAGCAGTAGGGAAACTCAGTTTTGCTGCTACCCCGATGGTGGGCATTGTATTTGGCAGTCTGAAAGGAGTTGCCCCCGGACTGGAATGGGAACTTTCCTATAAGGCCTTTGATTTCTATTCAGAGAGTGAATATGTGATTGATCAGTCGGGTAGCCAGTACAATTTTTTTTATACCTGGACGGAGTTTGGTTTTAGTCCCATGGAATCTTTGAGAACTGGCATTTCCGTGCAGCGAACCCGATTGTATCAAACCAACCTGGATATACAACGGGGTATTTTTGCTGAATATTCTTTCTGGAAACTTACAGCAGGGCTGCATTATTTCAATCTTTTTTCTACCGACTATTTCTTTATAGCGTCCTTAAATTTTCTACTATAAACGACAGGGAACAGGAATTTCGGACCCGGATTATTGAATCGTAAGGTTCGGTTTGAATGGCAGGCAAACTGCGGATTTAAAATATTTTTTAAACCGAGCAGAGGAAGACTTCCTTTATTTCGTAATAGTCTTGTAGGGATGGGTTAAACGGCGTGCAGCGCTATAAATTATATTTTTCGGGACGGTTT
>JBGPBW010000105.1:0-15535 GCA_041481385.1 Puia sp. | reverse complement strand
ACACCCGGTTTACCTGGGTTTTTGTTCCAAGAATTTCAATGCCTGCGGAGATGGCCTGATTCAGGTCAGTATTACTCAACAGCAGATGGGTGGCCTGTGAAACTGCGTAAAGCAGCTGGTCTTTCTTTTTAAGTTTTTCCTGTGCAATTCGCTGTCCGGTAATATTTCGCGAAGTACAAACCAATTTGATCACTTCATTGTGATCCATTATGGGTTTGATGATTGTTTCCAGCCATAAATATGTTTTATCTTTTTTGCAGATCCGGTAACGGATAATCAGAGATTCCTGGTCGTGCAAATCAGGATTTCGGCCCGGTTTGAAAAATTTATGCCGGTCGTCGGGATGAACATAATCAAGTATGGCGGTTCCGATCACTTCCTCCACTTCATACCCGAGTACATGGGTCAGCGAGGGGGAAAGATACCAGATCGTGCCGTCCGCTGCGTGGACGCTGATGATGTCTTCTGAATTTTCTGCCAGAAGACGGAATTTTTGTTCGCTGTTAACTAAAGCATTTTCAGATTCTTTTTGCGCTGTAATGTCCTGGGCGATTCCGAAACATCCCTGCACATCGACTACTTTCCCTTTGAGGAATAAGTAACGCATCCATCCGTGACGTGTGATGACCCGGAATGAAAATGAACTCTCGTAACCTACATTGTCCCGGTTGAGGAAAATCTCACCGAACTCATCCTTTGCCGTTTGAAAATCTTCCGGCACAACAAATTCTTCAATAAACGCATCGAGGGATAATTTTTCCAGAATATTTTCTTCCATTACCAGTAATTCGCGGAGCTCGTGACTCAGTTTGATTTCCTGCGTCTCGAAATCCACTTTCCAGGAGCCCATACGCGCGTAGGACATAGCATAGGAAAGCGTTTGAATTGCTTCTTCTTTAACCTCCTGCGCAATGACTTTGTCGGTTACGTTTAACCCGATTCCCTGAATTTCGCTTACCTGGCCATTTTCATTACTGAGCGCAAGTAATTCCCAGTCGGTCCATACAAAGTCTTTGTTATTTTTAAATGGCTTTCTGATCAACAGTTTTACGATCTTGCCCGGATTATTCCAGCATTCTTCGGCCACGTTCTGGCAACGGGCCAGGTCTTTTGGAAAAATAGCGCTGAGAAATGGTTTATTCATCACTTCTTCGTCCCTGTAACCAAATGCTTTTAAAAATGCCTGGTTGGCATAACTAAAATTTCCCTTACGGTCTATTCGGATCAGGTAATTGGTCTGGGATTGAAGAAGAGAATCCAGATGTTTCTTTTCTACCTGCAACTCGTTTTGTGCTTTCTGCAGATCCCTGAAATTGGTTTCCCCTTTCTTGAATGCCGGTTCAAGTACCAGGATGATGAGACAGATAATGGCAACAACCAGTGAAAGGAATTTTCCCACTTCAATGGCGGATGCTTCTTCATTTTTTTCGTTCAGATAAGCGGTAAACTCGCTTGTGATTTCCCGCATGATGGGTAAATACTTGTTCTCACTTTCCATCAGGCGTTGCAGATACATTCGTTTGTTGATCCGGAGAATGACCGAATCATCCTGAACAATGTTCTGGCCAGTGCTTTCAATACTAGTATAATAGGGATTGATGTAGGAAAACAGAATCCGGATTTTGAAAACGTGGGCTGGCAGCGGAGTTTTTGTCTGCGCAATTCGTTTAAGTAAAAGTTCCTGCTGGTTCTTAAAAATTACCAGGGTGCTGGCCATGCTGTCCTTTAAACTGCTGGTTTCGCTCTCTCCATAAAAAGAACCAGTGACCAGTGCCGCCTGTTTAGCGATCATCTGACTTAATGTCTGCTGCCGCCCCGCTAAAGATCTTCCTGTGATAAGTTCTTCATTTTCAGCTGATTTCTTATTTACCAGGTAGTAGGCGAAGAAATTACACAGTAAAACGGTAGCAAATAAAACGACTGAGATGCGAACTAGTTTACGGAAGGGGCTCTGCATAGTAAGGGATTATCCTTTAAACGCAGAAATCGCGATTTTAACTTATTTGCCGACTAAAAAAACACTTAGTCTTTAAGCTTAAGGCTTAAGGCCTAACGCTTAACGCTTCTTATCATTTAGCCCCTACTTAAAGGGAAATACTGTGGAAAGAAGAAACAGCAAAAACCTAAGCTTTCCCATAAAGCTTTAAGCGTTAGGCCTTAAGCTTTGGGCGTTAGGCGTTGGGCATTAAGCCTTAATAATCAATCACCTGTTCCTCCATATACGCGGGAAGTTCACGGAATTCGTATTGCTGATTTCTAAGCTGGGGTTCAAAACCTGCTTCCCGAATGGCCGCCTGGATGGTTTTACTCGTAAAACGATGAGGTGCGCCTGCGGCACTAACCACATTTTCCTCCAGCATAATACTCCCAAAATCATTGGCGCCTGCATGAAGACAGATCTGTGCGGTTTCCTTACCTACGGTAAGCCAGGACGCCTGAATATTTTTAATGTTTGGTAACATGATCCGGCTCATTGCAATCATCCGGATATATTCCTCAGGTGTGGTCAGGTTGTGAACTCCCCTTATCCTGGCGAGCAAAGTGTCGGCGTCCTGGAAAGTCCAGGGAATGAAAGCTAAAAATCCTTTCGCAGTTTCTGGTTTTACCGCCTGGACCTCTCTAATCTTGACGAGATGTTCGAATCTTTCTTCGATGGTCTCTACATGTCCGAACATCATGGTAGCCGAGGTGGTAATGAACTGCAGGTGGGCCTCATGCATAATATCCAGCCATTCCTGCGCTCCGCATTTCCCCTTACTTACCAGGCGGCGGACCCGGTCAATCAATATTTCTGCTCCTGCACCGGGGAGGGAATCCATCCCCGCATTCCGAAGGGCCATGATAACTTCCCGGTGAGACTTATTTTCCAATTTGGAAATATGTGCTATTTCGGGAGGCCCAAGGGTATGTAGTTTCAGATTCGGATAACGTGATTTGAGTTCCCTGAATAAATCAGTATAAAAAGTCAATCCCAGTTTTGGATGATGACCACCTTGTAACAACAGCTGATCACCACCCCACCGAAAAGTTTCTTCGATTTTTTTAATGTAGGTATTGATGTCCGTTATATAGGCTTCTGCATGACCGGGGATTCTGTAAAAATTACAAAACTTACAATTCGCAATACAAACGTTAGTTGTATTGACATTGCGGTCGATCTGCCAGGTAACTTTTCCGTGTCCCACCTGCTTTTGTCTGAGTTGGTCAGCAATATCCATGATCTCACTCAGCGGTGCAGTTTGAAAAAGTGCCACCCCTTCCGCTACTGTCAAGGATTTAAATTGCAGCGCTTTTTCATATAAATTCGGCAAATTCATTTTCTCGTTACATTAGGAATTATGCAAATTTAGGAAGGCAATTTTTCAAATCAATATTTATATAAACGGCGGCCTAAAGCTCCCAAATAATTTGTAGATTTATAGGTAAGGATTACCGTTGTAATCCGGCCAAAAACTAACGATCTGCTTTTGAATGATGAATACTGCCAAACAAAAAAATGCGGTTTACATGACCGTGACCATACATAAAGTGCTCGGCAGTTTACTTCTGTCGTTGATAGGAATTGCCGGCATTCAGGCACAAAAGAGTTCGGGAAATGCGAAATTGATTACAGAGATTCCCTTTACTACTTTTACAGGGGGCGTAGTGGTGGTTAGGGCCCAGTTAATGGGTTATCCGGATACATTAAATTTTATCATGGATACGGGTAGTGGAGGTATTTCCCTGGATTCGGCAACATGTCTCCGTCTCAATATAACACCAACCGGCACGGACCGCCTGATTATGGGAATCGGAGGTGTCAGGCAGCTCCGGTATGTCAACAATAAGAGCCTGATCATCGGAAATCTCCGGGTTGACAGTCTGAATTTCCACGTCAGCGATTATGATATTTTAAGCAGTGTATACGGAGATCGTATAGACGGGATCATTGGGTACAGCTTTTTTTCCAGGTATATTGTCAAAATCGATTATGACAGCAGCCAGTTGTATGTGTATACCAAGGGAAATATTAAATACCCAAAGGGTGGATTCATGCTTAAGCCCGCACTTGTGAACATTCCGGTACAAGGCGCTTCGTTACGCGATATCCGACAGCTGGACGCCCGGTTTTATTTTGATACCGGCGCAGGCCTTTGCGTGTTATTGAATGCTGATTTTATAAGAGACAGTTCGATCCTCAGTACAGATAAAAAGCCATTGGCAACTCAGGCACAGGGCATGGGCGGAAAGGCCAACATGGAAATCACTACAATGAAGGAACTCAAACTTGGACCCTACCGGTTCCGGAATATCCCTATTTACATTTTTGAGGATGAATACAATGTCACGTCCTACCCTTACCTGGCCGGACTGATCGGCAATGATGTATTGAGACGGTTTAACCTTATCTTAAACTATGAAAAGAAAATTTTATATCTGACCCCCAATTCGCATTTTCGTGATCCATTTGATTATTCTTATACCGGCTTAGGCCTATATTGGGTGGAAGGGGAAATTCGCGTGGGAGATGTGATGAAGGATTCGCCAGCTGAAAAAGCCGGATTTAAACTGGATGATATCGTGATCGGGGTAAATGATAATATGTCCCAAAATCTACAACTATACAAATCCATGCTGCAAAATACAGGCGACCGGGTAAAGGTCCTTGTCAACCGCCCCGATAGTGGTATGGTTGAACTGAGCCTGAAGGTGAAAAGCATACTTTGAATTCTTTCATTCTGATTATTGAAGTCTTATTACCTTGCACTTCTTTGTTAAGAATTGAAAGTACGATCCATGAAAATCGAATTTAAAAAATTTAGACTCAGCAACGGCCTCCGTTTTATTGTACACGAAGATCATACAACGCCGATGGCGGTTGTTAATGTGCTGTATGATGTCGGTGCACGCGATGAAGATCCCGCTAAAACGGGTTTTGCCCATTTATTTGAACATTTAATGTTTGGCGGATCGGTGAACATCAAAGATTTTGAAGCTCCGCTTCTGATGGCCGGTGGTGAAAACAATGCATTTACTACCAACGATCTGACGAATTATTATATTCAGGTACCGGCGGAAAATATTGAAACCGCCTGCTGGCTCGAAAGTGACCGGATGATCTCCCTCGCGTTCAGCGAGAAAAGTCTTGATGTACAACGTAAAGTAGTTTGCGAAGAATTCAAAGAACACTATATCAACAGGCCCTATGGCGATGTTGCGTTCAAATTACGGGAACTGGCTTACAAAAAACATCCCTATCGCTGGATGACAATCGGCCAGGAACTTTCCCATATCGAAAATGCTAAACTCGCTGATGTAAAAGGATTCTTTCATAAGCACTACAATCCATCAAATGCCATCCTGGTGATGGCAGGAAATATTCAAACTGAAAAAGCCCTTGCGCTCGCGGAAAAATGGTTTGGAAATATTCCTGCCGGGGAAAAATATATCCGCAATCTTCCTGTCGAACCTAAACAGGAAGCCGCACGCGTCCTGGAAGTAAAAGCAGATGTGCCCCTGGATGCTCTTTATAAAGCCTTTCATGTAGGATCCAGAAACGATCCGTCCTATTATGCCATGGATCTGATCGGGGAATTGCTCGGTGGAGGAGGATCTTCGCGGCTTTTCCAAACCCTGGTGAAAGAGAAAAAATTGTTCAGCAATATAGAATGTTACCATTTCGGATCTTCTGACCCAGGTCTTTTGCTGATTGAAGGCAAACTGATTAAAGGAACCCCCATGACCACGGCCGACGAGGCCATCCGCGACGAACTGGATAAGTTGAGTTCTTCGATCATTGATGAAAAAGAACTAATGAAAGTGAAAAACAAAACCGAATCGGCTATTTTATTTGAAGACATGAGCCTGATGAACCGAGCTTCGAATCTCGCTATGTATGAGCTGATGGGAGACGTCGCACTCATGAATACAGAACTGGATAAATACCTGGAGGTGACAGCAGGAAATATCCGTGATCTGAGTGCTTCCATATTTGATGAAAAAAACAGCACCAGTCTTTTTTATTACAGTAAGAATTAATTTTTGAATTTCCCCATATGTTGAATCGTAAATCGGCACCGGAAATTACCGATGCCATTAAATTTCAGCTTAACCTGCCTACCCACCGGAAAATATCCCTGCGTAATGGCGTAGATACTTATCTCGTGGACATGGGTACGGTGGATACGTTGATGATGAGTATGGTTTTTTATTCAGGAAACTGTTACGAGACCGAAAACGGCGTGGCAGCCGCGACAAATTTTATGCTCAAAAGCGGAACCCGGTCAAAAACTGCCTATGAAATCAATGATTTTTTTGAATATTTCGGGGCCTTCCTCAACCGTCAGTCAGGGCATGAAACAGCGGAACTAACGATCCATTGCATGAAAAAGCATTTTGCGGAATTGCTGCCCGTTATTTCCGAACTGGTTGTTGATTCTGTATTTCCCGAAGATGAACTGGATATCTACAAAAAAAATATGCAGCAACGGCTGCAGGTAAACCTGCGCAAGAATGATTTTGTAGCAGGCCGGCTTATAGAGTCTTATTTATTCGGGGCCGACCATCCCTATGGCCGCTTCAGCTCCCTGGAGGGATATTCGGCTCTTAATATAGATGCCATTAAGGATTTTTATAAGAAACACTATCTCGCAGGCCGATGTGTGATTTTTATTGCAGGCCCTTTACCAGAAGGCGTCGAAACACTGATTGACACCCATTTAGGAACTCTTCCGCTCAAGGGCTCGTCTGCGCCGGAGTCTGAGCCCATGAACATCTTACAGGCTAAAGACAAAAAATACCGGATTATCAACGACCCGGACAGTGTACAAGGAGCAATCCGGATTGCCCGTAATTTTCCCAACCGACATCACCCGGACTTTCAGAAAATGCAGGTCCTAAATAATATTTTTGGCGGTTTTTTTGGATCCCGGCTAATGGCCAATATCCGGGAAGACAAAGGTTTTACCTATGGTATACACAGCTACCTGTTAAACCTCATCCAGGAAAGCGCATTCATGATTTCTACCGAGGCCGGTAAAGACGTCACCGAAGAAACCATCCGTGAAGTATACCTGGAAATGAAACGTCTTTGTGATGAGCCCGTGCCGGAGGACGAATTGAAAATCTCAAAAAACTACATGATCGGAACCCTGTTGGGTGACCTGGATGGTCCATTTCAGGTAGCGGGAAGATGGAAGAGTCTGGTGCTTAACGGACTCACAGATGAATATTTTTACAGGGGCATTGAAATAATAAAAACGATCCGGCCGGTTGAAATACAGGAACTAGCCAATAAATATCTGAATGCGGCTGATTTTTACGAGCTGGCTGTATTTTAAAGTGCCGGATTCAGTATTTTCACTGGACAAAAATTTGCAGTTATGAATATCATCCTGAGAATCATCATTTCTGCTGTGGTTGCTTTCGCTTTATCGTATGTACTTAGTGGTGTTCACCTTCAATCCTTTGTTACCGCCCTTGTTCTGGCCATCGTGCTGGGTCTGCTAAACCTCATTGTAAAGCCTATACTGATCATACTCACGTTACCCATAACGCTTTTTACATTTGGTCTTTTCTTATTTGTCATCAATGCACTGATCATCTTACTGGCTGCCAAGTTCGTGAGCGGATTCCGGGTTGATGGTTTCTGGTGGGCGCTCCTTTTCAGTCTCCTGCTTTCAGTTCTGACTTCCTTTCTGTACAGAAAATCAACACAGACCAGAAATGATTAAATACGTCTGCGATTTTTCCTAATACCCGTTGTATGTTTTTTGACCGCAAAGATTTTTCTGATTCCCTTTTGATTGAACTCTACAAAACCCTTCTTTTCCCCAGGATGATCGAGGAGAAAATGCTGGTCCTCCTGCGTCAGGGCAGAATTAGTAAATGGTTTAGTGGTATCGGGCAGGAGGCCATTTCCGCGGGTGTTGTTGCTGCACTCAGCCCGGAGGAATGGATTATGCCCTTGCATCGGAACCTGGGCATATTTACAGGCAGGGGAATGCCCCTGCACAAACTTTTTTTACAATGGCAGGGCAGTTATGAAGGGTTTAGTAAGGGAAGGGAAAGAAGTTTTCATTTCGGATCACAGGAACACCATATATGTGGTATGATTTCTCATCTCGGTCCTCAACTGGCACTTGCAGATGGAGCGGCATTAGCTTGTAAACTTAAAAAGGAAAAAAGAGTAGCCCTGGCTTTTACCGGTGAAGGAGGTACCAGTGAGGGAGATTTTCACGAGGCATTGAACCTGGCAGCAGTCTGGGAGCTGCCTGTTATTTTTATCATTGAAAATAACGGATACGGACTCAGTACGCCAACAATAGAGCAATACCGGTGCAACCGCCTCGCGGATAAGGGTATTGGTTATGGTATGGAAGCAGTGCAAATAGATGGTAACAATATTTTGGACGTTTTTGATACGGTCAGGGGAGTTCGTGAATACTGCATAAGAGAACAAAAACCCTATTTGATAGAATGCATGACTTTCCGGATGCGCGGTCATGAAGAAGCCAGTGGAACCAAATATATTCCCGCAGAACTATTCGAATCCTGGATTAAAAAAGATCCGGTGATATCATATGAAAATTACCTGATCGAACAGGGACTATTATATGCGGAAAAAATCAAAGAAATCCGAAGTGAATTCCAGGGAATCATCGAGCGCTCCGTCGTCCTAAAAGAACATCCGATTGAAGTCAATAGCGAAAATGAAATAAAGGACATGTATGCCGAACTGCCTCAGCATAATGTTCCGGCCGCCCCTCTTTATCCGGATCCCGAATTAACACCTCCAAAGCGGTTTATAGACGGCATTCGGGAAGGGTTATGGCAAAGTATGGAAGCGGAGGAAAATCTGGTTCTCATGGGTCAGGATATTGCTGCTTACGGCGGAGCCTTTAAAATCACCGAAGGTTTTCTGGAAAAATTCGGGCCAGACCGGGTACGCAATACACCGCTTTGTGAAAGTGCGATTGTAGGTGCCGCCCTGGGCTTAAGCCTGGAGGGATATAAATCTGTAATGGAAATGCAGTTTGCCGATTTTGCAGCCGTTGGGTTTAACCAGATTGTTAATAACCTGGCGAAGATTCATTACCGTTGGGGACAGGCTGCAAATGTTGTCATTCGCATGCCCACCGGGGCTGGCGTAGGTGCGGGGCCTTTTCATTCACAAAGTAATGAGGCCTGGTTTAGCCATGTACCGGGATTAAAAGTGGTTTACCCATCGAGTCCGGCTGACGCAAAGGGATTAATGATTTCGTCTATCCTTGATCCCAACCCGGTTTTGTTTTTTGAACATAAGGTCTTATACCGGAGTATCAGTGGGCCGCTTCCGGAACATTATTATTATACTGAAATCGGTAAAGCCTGTCTGGTTGCTAACGGAACGGACATCAGTATCATTACTTACGGTGCAGGCGTGCACTGGGCGATGGCACTTGCCAATCAAACGGCTGAAATTTCATTTGATATACTGGATTTGCGTACCCTGCTTCCTTTGGATTATGACGCCATCCGGGAATCTGTTGCAAAAACCGGAAAAGTGATTGTGCTACATGAAGACACGCTTACGGGTGGAATCGGTGGGGAAATCAGCGCCTGGATAGGAGAACATTGTTTTGAATTGCTGGACGCACCTGTTTTACGTTGCGCCTCGCTGGATACTGCCATCCCATTTAATATTGAACTGGAAAAAAATTTTTTGGCCAATGCCAGACTTTGGCAAACCGTTGAGAAACTACTTGCTTATTGAGACCAGATGATAATTATCGTTGGCTTTAAAGACCCGCAGGAAATTTTCTCCCAATATTTTTCTGATGTCTTTTTCGCTATAGCCCCTTTTCAGCAGCCCTTCGGTAATTTTCGGGAAATCCTCAACACCGTCAAGCCCCATCGGTGCAGATTCAATTCCATCGAAGTCTGATCCCAGGCCCACATAATCTACACCCACCAGTTTTACAATATAATCGATGTGATCAAACAACAATGATATCGGTGGCCGCATCTGCTCAAAATCTTTGCCGTATTTTTTGGATAAAGACTCGGTGATCTGGTGTTCCGAAATTTTTAAAGCTGCCAACGAATCATATTCGACGTGATGCTGTTTTATGAAAGTCTCCAGGTTTTTGTAATAATTCGAATCCAAAAACGCACTGTAAAAATTCACCTGAACAACTCCGCCGTTTTTTGCAATGGCTTTGATTTGGTCGTCTTTCAAATTTCGGAATACCGGACAAAGAGCATATACAGAACTGTGTGAAGCCAGCACCGGCCTGGTTGTTGTTGCCATGACATCCCAAAAAGTTTTCTCACCAATATGGGAAACGTCGATCATCATACCCACCTGATTCATTTTATTTACCACCTTTTTGCCAAAATCTGTCAGTCCATATGGCGTTACTTTAAATCTTTTTTGGCTTTCATCCATAGCCGATGTTGACCAGGATGTGCTGTTGTTCCAGGAGAGCGTCATATATCGTACACCACGCTGATAGAAGCTATCCAGATAATCCAGATTGTCTTCAATCATATGTCCGCCTTCCACGCCAGACAGACATGCCAGTCTATGGTTTTTTACAGCATCCATGAGTTCCCCGTATGAATAAACGATCTGCATGGTTTTCGGATTTCTCGCAACAATGGCAAAAAGAGAATCCAGTTCCTGGTTAGCAAATGCAAAAGCAGAACCCCGGCCATAATGTTCATCACAAAAAATAGAAAACATCTGAACCTTCACGCCGCCTTCCTGCATGCGAAAAAGGTCAGAATGCGTTATCCCTTTCAGATTGGTATCAAAAACAACATGCTCTTCAACCGCTTTACTTAAGAAATCATTATGAGTATCCACGAGAATGGCATCAGAATGATTTTTTGGAAGTTTCTGTGCATGGACAAACCGGCTGGCGATTGTGAGAAAAAAAATCAGGAAATACCGCATAATTTTGGAGGTTCAGGATTTAATAAAAATAAACCTTTCAACCATATGGATCTGGAGACCATCAGAAAATATTGTCTGGAGAAAAAAAACACACGTGAGTCTTTTCCATTTGGCGATACCACGTTGGTATTTAAGGTAAGCGGCAAAATGTTTTTGCTTATCAGTCTGAATGATCTGCCACTACAGTTCAATGTGAAATGCGATCCGGACCTGGCAGTTGAACTCAGGGAATCCTATAGCTCGGTAATTCCCGCGTTTCATATGAATAAAACGCATTGGAATACCATTATCCTGAACGGGCAACTAAGTATAAAACAAATCCGGGAAATGATTGATGCGTCCTATGCACTTGTCGTAAAATCCCTCCCTCTAAAAGAAAGAAAGAAACTTGAAAAACCTTAGAGATAATAGTGGTTTCGTTCTATCTCTTCCTTAACCACATCGGGAACAAGGTATCTGATGGATTTACCTTCTTTTAAAGTATTTCGTATATGGGTGGCTGATATTTGCAGCAAAGGTGCTTCCAGGGTTTTTACACGGGCTCCGGTGTAAACCGGAATTTGCTCAAACCCGGCACGTATATATATCAGGATTTCTGTATCCTTCAATAACTGTTCATAGTTCTTCCACCGTAAAAGGTTGTTATAACTATCACTGCCCATAATAATTGAAAACTCATGCTGCGGATATTTCTCGCGGATATAGGTGAGCGTGTCGATTGTGTAGGATGGTTTGGGTAATTTGAATTCAATATCAGTGGCGCGTAAATATTTTTCTCCGTCGATGGCAGCCCGGATAAGATGTAAACGATGGTATTCATTTAAGAGCCCGACAGATGGTTTCAGCGGATTTTGGGGTGAAACGACAAACCAGACCTGGTCGAGTCCGCTGGATTGAACCACATGACTGGCAATGATCAGGTGGCCATGATGAACTGGGTTAAAAGAACCAAAATATAGCCCAATTTTCATGTAAAATATTGATTATCAGTATATTAACTATTATTGAGAGACGGGATCGACAAAGATATTCTCCGCCTCATCCAGCCGTAGACTCAGCTTGTAACCAGCCACAGCTATGGAGATTGGATCACCCAATGGGGCTATTTTCTCTACCTTGATGATTTCTCCGGGTACACATCCCATTTCCATTAGTTTTAAGAAAACATCGTTTTTTTCAAAAGAATGGATCCTGGCAATTGTTCCTGTTCTAAGCTCAGAAAGTCTTTTCATTGTAATAACAAAAGTAGTTTTGTTGGGTCAATCGCACTTACGATTTTCGGAAATGGCATGAACAAAAAAAAACCTATTATTCAGTTTCACTTTCTATCCTCATGCGCCCTGAAAAACCGTCTGCCGCTGAAGTCTTTTATTCTATCCATTTTTAAAAAAGAAAAACGAACGGTGGAAATGGTAAATATCATTTTTTGTGATGATAAATTTTTGCTTACCCTCAACCTCCAGTTCCTGCATCATGATTATTATACTGATATCCTGAGTTTCCCCTTTTCCGCCAATGGAAAACCACTCATCGCAGAGGTATATATTAGCACTGATCGGGTTAAGGACAACGCCAAAAACCTGGAATCCTCCTTCCGTGAGGAGTTGCACCGGGTTATTTTTCATGGTATTCTTCATTTTTGCGGTTATAACGACAAGTCCAAAACGGATATTAAAAAGATGAGGGTTGCAGAAGATCGGTATCTGGCTTCTTATTTTAGGCACAGACGCTAATCCTCAAAACTGCGCGGTATGTAGCTTTCATAAGCGATGAATCATCCTCATCAATTACGTTCCACGTGAAACAATTAGACCGAACCATTTGCTAACCCGAATTGAAGCGGTCGACTGTTTCCACTTGCCAAAGCCATTTTTATTCCGAGCATAACATCTTCTTTGGAGTGGGGTGTTTACCGGGAACTGTTCCACGTGGAACATCCGGTTATAGATGTAATTTTGCGGGATGTTTTCAAACTATGACGTCATTGTCGTTGGGGCAGGTCATGCGGGCTGCGAAGCTGCGGCTGCCGCTGCGAATATGGGATCCAGGGTTCTTTTGATAACCATGAATCTGCAGACCATTGCCCAAATGAGCTGCAACCCGGCTATGGGCGGTGTCGCCAAAGGACAAATTGTACGTGAAATCGATGCTATGGGCGGATATTCTGGTATTGTCACAGATAAAACAATGATCCAGTTCCGCATGCTGAATAAATCCAAAGGACCGGCCATGTGGAGTCCGAGAGCCCAAAGTGACAGGATGCAATTTGCGGCTACCTGGCGGCAGATGCTCGAAAACACTCCCAATGTCGATTTCTATCAGGATATGGTCTGTGAGCTTATAATAGAAAAGGGGATCGTAAAGGGTGTGGTGACGGGGATGGGGAACCGGATTCCGGCTAAGGCGGTAGTGTTGACAAATGGGACTTTCCTCAACGGTATCATACATATTGGCGAGAAGCAATTCGGTGGTGGCAGAATGGCTGAAAAAGCGGCTACCGGAATAACTGAACAACTCGTGAGCGAGGGGTTTGAATCTAATCGATTGAAGACGGGCACACCGCCAAGAATTGACGGGCGTAGCCTGGACTATAGTAAGATGGAAGAGCAAAAAGGAGATGAGTACCCGGTCGGATTCTCTTATCTCAATATTCCCCTTCCCAAAGAACAAAAGAGCTGTTGGATAACCTATACCAATTCCACTGTGCACGACATCCTTAAAACCGGTTTCGACAGAAGTCCGATGTTTGCAGGCCGGATTGACGGGGTTGGACCCAGGTATTGTCCGAGTATTGAAGACAAGCTCAATCGATTCGCAGAGAAAGAGAGACACCAGTTGTTCATAGAGCCGGAAGGATGGAACACGGTGGAAATCTATGTGAACGGTTTTAGCACGTCATTACCCGAAGAAGTTCAATACGAGGCCCTTCGTAATATACCCGGTTTTTCACAGTTTAAGGCCTTCCGGCCAGGCTACGCCATAGAATATGATTATTTTCCGCCCACCCAACTTAACCACAGTCTGGAGACCAAAATTCTCAGCAATTTATTTCTGGCCGGTCAAATTAATGGCACAACAGGGTATGAAGAGGCGGCTTGCCAGGGGCTCATGGCCGGAATCAATGCACATCAAAAAATCAATTTTCTTGATCCCCTCATCCTAAATCGAAGCGAGGCTTATATTGGCGTTCTTATTGACGACCTGATTAGTAAAGGCACTGAAGAACCCTATAGAATGTTTACATCAAGGGCAGAATTCCGAACTTTACTCAGACAGGACAATGCAGATATTCGTCTAACCGAAAAAAGTCATCGTTTGGGTTTAGCTTCAACGGCCCGCCTAAACGAAGTAAATATCAAGAAAATTGAGGTTCAGCAAATATCAAAGATCCTTGAAGAATTTTCTGTGGACCCAAAGGAGGCAGAGGAACTGCTTACCGAAAAAAAAATGTCACCCCTCCTTCAAAAACAAAAAGCTTCTACACTGCTTTTAAGGCCCAACCTTGCCCTGAGAGAATTATACAGTAGAATTCCGGCTTTGGGCGACAAGCTCTGTAAATTTGGTTCCCACGCCCTCGAGCAGGCAGAGATCCAGCTTAAGTACGATGTTTACATAAAAAAAGAAAAAGAACTGGTTAACCGTATCGCACAACTTGAACAACTTTCCATCCCGGACAGTTTCGACTACGACCGGTTATCTGCACTTTCCATGGAAGCTTTACTCAAGTTCAAAAAAATTAAACCCAGAACACTTGGACAGGCCAGTCGTATCAGTGGGGTAAACCCAACAGATATTCAGATTTTGATGGTGTACATGGGGAGATAACTAAAGCCCGTATTGTTTGCTGATCTCCAGCATTCTCTCAATAGGCCTTCGTCCTTTTTCCAGTAATTCAGCTGACATCAGGATTTCAGGCATTTCATATTTCATACAGATATACAATTTCTCCAGGGTATTCAGCTTCATGTATGGACAGTCATTGCACGCACAATTTGTTTCAGGGGGCGCCGGAATAAATATTTTTTCCGGAGAACATCGTTTCATCTGATGCAGGATGCCGGATTCTGTTCCTACTATAAACTCGTTCGAAGGATCAGTCTCCGTATACTTCAGCAGGGCAGTTGTGGAACCAATAAAATCCGCCAGCCGCAATATAGGTTCCTCACATTCGGGATGAGCAATGAATTTAGCCAGCGGATGCCTGGCCTTCAATTCTGTAATTTTCTTCAGGCTGAAAATCTCATGAACAATACAGGCCCCATTCCAGAGCAACATATTTCGTCCCGTCTTTTTATTTAGATAGGCGCCCAGATTTTTATCTGGTGCAAATATTATTTTCTGTGAGGAAGGCAAACTTTCAATAATTATTTGTGCATTCGAAGAAGTGCAAATAATATCACTAAGTGCCTTAATTTCAGCCGTGCAATTGATATAGGAAATCACGACATGGTCCGGATGTTTTTCTTTGAATTTCCTGAATAAGTCGGCTGGAGCTGAATCTGCCAGTGAGCAGCCGGCTTTTAGATCAGGCAGTAAGACTTTTTTACCAGGATTCAGAATTTTAGCCGTTTCCGCCATAAAATGAACGCCCGCAAATACAATCAAGTCCGCCTTTGT
>JBGPBW010000104.1:0-15653 GCA_041481385.1 Puia sp. | reverse complement strand
TGGTGTTCTTGGAAACCGACATGAAGGGGAGCCTCGGGAGGAAGTTGTCGCCCGGGAGGGCCAGCGCTTGGGACGGCCAAACTAACGCAGTTTCTGCGCCCGCGCGAAAAATGGGCGCTCATGGCGCGGCACTCGAGCGCGGGTTTTATATTGACAAACTAGCAGCTGTTGCAAAGGCCAGGGAAGCATGGCCGGATGGGAATGATTTTCCTGAAATATCCATGTACGGAAAAACTTCACCTGGATACTTTTCAGCAGGTCGCTGGCGATCAATGCCAATTTTTAATGCTTCCGATACCGCCAGTTCTATAAAAATAGCACCGAATATTTCATAAGATTTTATTTTTAAATCCTTGTCGTTTTCTATCAGGCCGGTAACCAGTAAACTCACCGGCACAGCGGCGCCGACAAAATATGCAGATCCGCTTATGGTTTTCCAAAATCCGGAATTCGGATTCTGAGGATTGATATTTTTTGTAATATCAATATCCCAATTTTGTGCATTCCCAAATAAATAAGAGGCAAAAAGACCGAGTACGATAATAACTTTTTTAATGTCCATCTTGTCATATTGAAAAATAAAACTAGAATACTTGCAGAACAAATGACATTTGTCACTATAATTTTGTTACAAAAGTCATTGGAAATGCATCCTTCGGGGTGGAATTTTATCATGTATATCGCACTGATAGGAGACGCTCATTAATCAAAATAATGTACAATGAAGAGCTTATTCGTTTTAATGACGATTATGATATTTTTTCTCGTTGGTAAAGCGCAGTCAACTGATTCTATTGCTGGCGCCGACCTGATTGTATTTAATGCAAAAATCACCACCGGGAATCTCTCCCAACCCCAGGCATCTGCACTTGCAGTAAAAAGAGGTAAGATTTACGCCGTGGGTACCGACGCCGAGATACTCAATCTGAAGAACAACAATACACGGCTGATTGATGCAAACGGAAGGCGTTTGATTCCCGGATTAAATGACGCACATACCCATATACTAAGTGAAAGAAGTTTCAACTATAATGTCAGGTGGGAGGGGGTGCCCACACTCCAGCGGGCATTAGAGATGCTGAGCGAGCAAGCAAAGCGAACTCCTGAAGGCCAGTGGGTAAAAGTCATTGGTGGCTGGTCTCCTTACCAGTTTAAAGAAAACCGGTTCCCGACCATGGAGGAGCTCAAAAAAGCTGTTCCCGACAGACCGATGATCGTGCAGTATGCCTATAACCAGGCTTTTTTAAATGAGTTGGCTATGAAGGCATTTGCTGTGGGAACCGCCCAGTTTCCAGGAATGCCGGGAACTATATTTGAAAAAGACAACGAAGGGCATTACACCGGTATAGTGCACAGCTATACATTCACATTTATTGGATTGGAATACATGGTGCCTCAGGCTTCTTTTGATGAGCAGGTGAATTCACTGACAAATGTAATCCACGAACTTAATCGATTTGGTATCACTACAGCTCTTGACGCAGCAGCTGCCAGCGGCTATGCACAAGGTCATAGTCCTATAGATTTTCTGGCAAAGGAAAACCGCCTGAACATACGATTCCCCTTTATCGACATTCAATTTGGCGATGTCACTGCTCCCACTATGGTAGATGCAGAGATCAACGCAATAACAAAAAGGTCCCCTATAAGCCCTGGAGAAAATGTTGATCCGGCAATGGCGCATGGTCACGAATATGAAGGCACCGGTGAAATGCTAAGGATGGTACTGCATGATCATGAAAACTTCGATAGACCGGCTGTAATCGTCAACAAGGACTCGATGCGGCTATATATTGAAGAAGACGTAACCAAACTGGTAAAGAGAAGAATCCCCTTCCGTATGCATATTAGTTATAACGAAAATATCACGCCATTTCTGGACGCTTTGGAAAATGTAAATCAAAAAACGCCCCTTGACGGTTTGCGATGGAGTATAGAACATGCTGAAACGATATCTCCGGAAAATATCGCCAGGGTAAAAAAACTCGGTGGTGGTATCGCCCTGGACGGTAAAATGGCCTTGCATGGGGACGGTTTTATAAAAACGTATAGCCGGGAAAAAGCATTGCAAACACCTCCGTTGCGACTGTTGGTAGAGAGTGGTGTTCCTTTGGCTATGACGACGGACGCATTCAGAGCCTCTTCTTTCAACCCCTGGACAAGCATTAGCTGGATGATTACCGGGAAGTCTGTATCCGGATCTGAAATATTGGCAAAAGACAACCGCCTGACCAGGAGTGAAGCGCTTAAATTATTTACGTCCGGCCCTGCATGGTTCGAGCATCAGGAAGATGAGAATGGCAGGATCGTTCCGGGGTATCTGGCAGATTTTGCCTTACTGAACAAAGACTTCTTTACTATACCGGATGACGAAATTAAATCTGTTACTTCCGTATTAACGATCGTTGATGGCAGGGTTGTATTTGGCACCCAGGAATACAGCAACCTGTCCCCGAAATTGCCCGAGACGATTCCTGCCTGGTCGCCTGTAAAGTATTTTGGTGGTTATTATAATTCACGAAGTGACAACTAAAACTACCGATAGTTAAATGCCGGGTTATACGTCAATTTTAAAAGTATTAATAGATCGGCAAATTTTAAAATTGGGTATCATGACAACAAAAATTGCCTTAGACACTGGTAAAAGCATACTGCTATTTGTTGCAGTTATAGTATTGGCTGCAACAAGTTTCGGGCAAACAATATGGACAGCAGATAAGAATCATGCACAACTTCATTTTTCAGCATTTCATTATGATATTGCTCATATAGAAGGGACATTCAATGATTTCACAGTAACCATGGTATCGGAAAAGGATGATTTTTCGGATGCACAAGTAGAAATGGTTGCCCAGGTAAATTCTATAAACACACAGATGGAAATGCGGGACAACGACATGAAAAGCAAGCATTGGTTTGATGCCGAACAGTTTCCGGTCATAACCTTCAAAAGCACTTCCTTTAAAAAGGTAAAAGGAAAGAACTACCTGCTTGCAGGAAATATCACTTTACATGGGGTGACAATACCTATCGTATTCAATGTTGTATTCAACGGGTGGGCCGTTACTATGACCAAAAAGAAAACAGCCGGCTTCACGGTAACGGGAAAGGTGAAAAGAAGTGATTTTACTCTGGGAGGTACTCCCATTGAGACGGGTGTCAGTAACGAAATAGAGGTATGGGCAAATGTCGAAATTGGAAAAAATTAAACAGTAACTCATGGCGGTTTGTGTGAGAAAGATATTCATCATCGGATTTTTATTAATCACCACTGCATTTACACATCCAAAATCAGTTAAAGTTATGACAACACCAGCACGACTATTAGAAAACAGCCTACTGGTAATATGGAATAACCGAAACGCAAACCAACGTTTGGAAGAAATGAAAAAGACGTATGCGCCAGACGTTCATTTTTATGAATTCGATTCAGGAAAAGCGATCGTCGGTTACACAGCAATCAATGAACTTATCTCAAAATTACAGAGCGAATGGCCACCTGAATCCAGGTTTGAATTAAACAAGCCGTCTCAGGCTAATCATTCATTACAGATTGCTTCCTGGAATCTTGGACCAGAAGGGAAGCAGCCAGTGGTAACAGGTGTGGATGTGGCTGTCATTGACAATGATTTGATTAAATCATTTTATCTTTTTATAGACGCTCCCCAAAAATAAATTAAACAAACAGCCAAATGGATGATACACCGATTATACGTCTCCCCATTTTTACGACCCGCCTTTTTATGAGACAGTCGCTAAAGAAGCCCGCAAAGAATGCCCCCGGCAGTCAGACAATAAATAAATAGGAGGTCGCGGCCAGCGGCTTCCTGCGGGACTGTTTCTCCCCTATTAATCTGTACCTTCATTTTCCAATGAAATATGTTTTATTACTCATACTGATCATATCGACAGCGGTACAGGCCGATGCTCAGGATTCGATCGTCCCAAAGCCTAAAAAACAGGCGAATATCGCAGATACCATACGGACCGCTCATCCAAAAAAAAGGGGAGTCGGTAATATGGCCAGGCCGGAACATAAAAAACTCGAATACTTCAAGGATACTGTACGACGCGAGCGGAGAAAATTCGATTCTACCCTGTTTACTACGGTCACAGTACCATCCACCAGCGATTATGCTGAGGATATGGGAAAAATCTATGAGTTGCTGAACAAAGAGTCTGGCATCATGGAATCCTTTGACGAACTCCCGGCTATCCATGAATATTTGAACCAGGGAGACTCCGCTTTGGATATTTTGAAAGACCGCCTATTCCAGAGCGATCACGCATTTAATATCCGCAATCTGCAAATGTTTAATACACTGCTCGATGTGCTGGATAAAAATACCGGTCATTATTCCAAATACCTGGAACAGTACGACACAGCATTGGACCTGGTCCGGGCAGACATTGCAGCATTACAGAAAGATACACTCATGCTACAGGTCTTCCGGGACACAACGCTGAAAAATACGTTTCAGCCGCAGTTGCAGCAATTGAAAGTCAAATGGAGACAGGTGGATAGTCTGATTGCCGAAAACGGCAGGGAGATCAACACATTAAAATCACAAACTTCGGCCCATGCGATTACCATCGGTGAACTTTTATTCAAGGTTGATGCTTCATTAAAGTCAGTAGGTTCGGAAGCCTGGGGTAAAGAAAGGCCTTTTCTATGGGAACAAACTGATTCTTCGGCAACCGATACTGAAGATAATGCCACCGGTTCGATGCAGGGTGAGTTACAAATGGCGGTGATCTATTTTTCTAATACCACGGAGCGTCGACTCTGGTTGGTAGCCGTAGCCCTGTTGTTCTTTTTCTGGGTATGGTCGAATTTTCGCACCCTTAAAAAGCTCGGTCAAATGCAGGTCATCGAGCCTTTTCAAATTGATTATATTAATCCCATACCGATTATCAGCTCATTGATTTTCACGCTTAGCCTGGCACCGCTGTTCGATCTCCACGCACCGAGTATTTATCTTGAATCGGTCCAGCTATTGTTAATGATCCTGCTAACGATGCTGTTCCGGAAACATCTTGAGCGAAGGTTATTCTACGGATGGTGTGTATTCATGTTATTATTTCTGCTGCTGTTAATCACCCGTATTATAGGATTTTCGTTGACTTTTCAACGCTGGGCCAATTTTCTGGTTACCTGCGCGTCCGTTGCTTTCGGTCTTTATTTTTTTATTCGGTTTTCAAAGAAGTATTCAAAATGGATCTTATTTGCGATTGGTTTTTATATCTTTTTCAATGCATTGGCCCTGATATGTAATTTATTCGGGCGTGTCACATACTCCCAAATCTTTGGTTATACAGCCGTATATTCTTTTGCGCAAACCATCAGCCTCGGTGTCTTCGTCAAAATCGTGCAGGAATCCTTTCTATTGCAGATCCAGACAAGCCGGACAAGAAAAAAATATCCGCGGGAATTTAACTATGCGAATATCTCCAGATCGATCCGGAGGTTTTCCATGTTTCTCGCCGTTCCGCTTTGGCTTATTGCCTTTACAACCAATCTGGATCTTTTCGATGCGATCAATGACTGGATGGTGGATTTCTTCAACAGCGAACGACAGGTAGGCAATTTCTCGTTTACCCTGGGCGGGATTCTGCTTTTCGCCGGTATTATATGGCTGTCCAATTTTCTGCAAAAATATATTGCCTACTTCTTTGGAGACATCGGTGACGATGCCGCTTTTGACGATAAAGGTCAAAGATCAAGGCTTATGGTTACGCGGCTGATTCTGCTAATCGCCGGTTTCTTATTGGCAGTCGCCGCCTCAGGTCTCGCCGTCGACCGGATAACCGTTATACTCGGTGCACTCGGTGTGGGTGTCGGTCTTGGTCTGCAGGGCATCGTAAATAATTTTGTTTCCGGTGTGATATTAATATTCGACCGTCCGCTCAGGATCGGAGATACCGTCGATATAGGGGATAAAAGGGGTCGTGTAAAAGAAATTGGTATCCGCACAAGTACATTAATAACCGAAGACGGCGCAGAAGTGATCATACCTAATGGTGATGTGCTCGCGCATAATATCATCAACTGGACGCTCAGTAATAATCATGTCCGCCAGGCGATTTCTTTTACACTGGATAAACCCGCAACTAAAGAAACGATCGGATTTGACGGGATCAAAGAAATTGTATTAAAGCATTCCAATGTGATCACGCAAAAAGAACCGGAAATCATGATCGAAACATTGAGTTCCAAAAATACTGAGCTGAAAATATTTTTTTGGATTATAGATTTCAACAAGGGTACGAGTACTGCTGCCGAAGTCAAAGCCGAAATTTATCAGTATCTGGAAAAGAAAGGACTCACGATTATTTAATGGGGGGCACGAATACCATCTGCAACGTGTTTAATTCATTTTATAGACAAGCACAGCAAAAGTGCCTGGAATGATCTTTCTGGTTCCGGGCTCAAATTTGGGAGCGCTCAAATATATTTTATGTGTGACCTTATCAAGTGCCATTGTTTTTGCTCGAACTCTTGTGTACAAGGTCTGGACTACCGCATAGTCATCTGCAGATTTCTGTTTAATAATCGTGGTTGTACTGTCGCCGTTTGAACAAAAAATCAATTTCGTAGCGGCATCATAGACCACCGCATCCACCCCACTGCCGATGGGCAAAGTGCTAATTACCTTACCGGAATTTATATCCACCACACTCATCCCCTTATTTTCGCGGCATCCCGTAAATACACGCTGATGTTGTCCATCCAATGCTAAGCCTGTGGGACCACCGCAAGGCGCCAGTGGGTAATTACGAATTACCTTCATAGTCTTTGCGTCAATAACATTCAAACTGTTCTTGTCTTCCAGGTTATTATATATTAACCCTTTGCCATCCGGCACTGCAAATTCAGGGCCACCACCCAAATCGATTGTTCCTATTTCTTTCATCGCGTTTACGTCAATAACAGACGCAGCACTTCCATGGCCGCAAAAAGCAAATATTCTTTTTGTAAACGGGTCAAACATGATCCCATCAGGTCCTTTCGGCGTAACAGGAATTACGGTAATCGTTTTAAACGTTTTGAGGTCGAAGACGACTACTGAATTATCTCCCCCATCTGTAATAAACCCCCTGTTTACCTCATTAGCCATCGCTATCCCATGTACTCCTTTCATATTATCGATGGAACCGATAACCTGTTCCGTTTTGAGGTCAATTACGTTTACTGAAGTACCATGCGAAACAAATAAATGTCTGTTTACTTCGTCTATCGATACATAATCATATCCCCCATCCCCCGGAACAGGAATAATTTTTTCAAATGAATAAACATCGGCAGACTGTGCCTTACAGAAAAAGCTGAATAATATGGAAGCCGCTAAGATGGATAATCGGAGCAGATTTTTTGTCATGGAATTCTTTTTAAGGCCAACAATGTATCCTCAAATTCTGAAGACATACTGAAGTCAGGAGGTTGGAATCGTATATTCCGGCCGGATTTTTCACATTTAGCACGGAAAATCTACAGAATGTCTCCCAATTTATCATGTAGGTTACATGTATAAATAATTCTAAAACAAATGATTTTATGAAGAAGTTTCTGATAAACTTATTGTTTTTATCCGGCGCTGTGATCAGCAATGTCTTCGCCCAGGATGTAAAAAGTAAAGATGTGCCTGAAACAGTGAAAACTGCTTTTGCACAAAAATACCCCACCGCCAAAAAAGTGAACTGGGAAAAAGAAAAAGGCAATTACGAAGCCAACTGGGGTGGAAAATCAGGGGAAGACAGTTCTGTCGTATTTTCTCCATCCGCCATTTTTGTTGAGATTGTCGTAGCCATTCCTGTCAATCAATTACCGCCGAGTGTTGAACCTTATGTTAATAGTCATTATAAAGGAGCTAAAATCAGAGAGGCTGGTAAAGTAACAGATGCGGCAGGCCGGCATATGTATGAAGCGGAGATCAAAGGGAAAGACCTGATCTTTGATGAAAAAGGAGGCTTTCTAAAGGAGGATTAATCAGATTTTGTGAAAGACACTTCATTGGTATAACCTGTTAATGATCTATGAAAATCGATAAGAGATATCGACATAATTTTGTCTATCCGGTAAACCTGATTATCTGGCAAGAACATGAAGTCCCTCCGAACGGTATTTATTTACCTGATCATCCGAACTGATCAGCGTGTGTCCATTCCGGATTGCCTGCCAGATCAGCATACGGTCAAAAGGATCTTTGTGGTAGGAAGCCTTTAGTTGATGATATGAACTGCTATCTGCAGCTGATAGTTCAATGATTTCAAAACCGATCTTTTTGCAAATTTCAGGTATGTCTTCCGGCTGAAACCCGGGAATCTCTATTTTTCCCATTGATGATTTTAGCGCAACTTCCCAGAAGCTAATAGTACTGACAAATACTTGTTGCTCCGCATCGCTGATCAAATCCATTATATTTTTAGATATTTTTTTTGAATCGGCAATTGCCCAAATTAAATAATGAGTATCCAGTAAATAACTCATAGACCCAGGAATTCTTCGGTCGATATCTTAAAGTCTTTGGAAAATATTACTTTACCCTTTCCATCGAGGATACCTATTTTCCTTTTCGCCTGTTTTTTTATCTTTCTGGGAACCAACCTGGCCACGACCACTTTACTTCTCCCATAAGTTATACCAATCTCCTCGCCTGCCTGAACTCTTTTCAGAACCTCTGAGAATTTAGTTTTAAGCTCTCCCACGCTCATTACTTTCAAGTGTTTCATGGTATCCAATTTAGCCATAACTTGTCAACTTGTCAAGTTAAATTTGTATATGACTGATAATCAATGCCGATCCGACCTTTGGTTGTGAATTACCAACATATACAGATCACATTAAAGTCGTATGGACCAAAATGTTATTTCCATATTGTAATTGCTTTACCCTGCCGGGTGATATGCAGTCCTTGTTTTTGAAGACTTTCCAAAACCTCAGAAATAGGTACACTGCGTGGCATCCTGAGACTGAATTTTTTATCCGGAACCTGGCCGGTAAATTGAATATCTACGTCATACCAGTTCGCTATCGCAGGCATCATGATAGTTAAGGCAGCATCTTTGTAATAGAATTCACCGTTTTTCCAGGCGATGATTTCCTCCGCATTCACATCATGGGTAAGCGCCAGAGAATCATGAATGATCAATGTCTGTTGCCCTGCAGCCCCACGGATCAGTGTTACAAGCATTTCATCGTTACCAGGATAAGTATTGATGTTGAAGTTCGAAGAAGGCTTTGGTTGTATCGTCGACCCTTGACCGTTGACCAACTTGTCCGCCGAAGCCTTAGCGGAGGCGGATATCCGGTTAATTAAGAATGTATGTGAATTGTCTTTGGATCTTTGAATATACACCTCTCCTTCCACTTCAATACGGATGGTATCCTGGTTGAAATTGGCGGGATATTTTATCTTACTCGCAGCATTTATCCAAACCAGGGTTCCGTCCGGGAGTTGAAGTATAAACTCTCCTCCCGGCGGCGTGATCAGCTCATAGAATTTGTCGTTCCTCGCTTTTCGTTCGTCAGCGGCGATATAGATGGGCTCCCCATTATCGGTTTTGCCGAATGTAATCCCCGCCCGACCCGCTTTAAAACCCCGGTAAAAATCGTCGAATATAATTTTGACTCCGTCTGATGAAATCATCGTGGCCTCAAAGTTTTTATATTTGGAACCCGGTAGAAATAAATCGATCACCAATACCAGGAGCAATATTGCGGCTCCACGCAAGAGGATGCGTTTATAGCGGCCTGGCCTATTTTTCTTTAATGGTACTATTTTGGCTTCCCTGGCAAAACCATTCTGTTTATTGTATTCGTCCTGTGTTTTTGTTTTTGACAAATCCACTTCAGAAAGCAGGGATTCCCAAAACTCCGCTTTAGAAAGGCCCGATTCTGCAATATCCTTTTCCGGAAAATCCTTCCTTTTTTCCTCCTCAGCTAAATCAACTTCGTCTGAAAGTTTTGAATCCGAAAGATAAGAGAACCGGACCTTCATATTATCATATACAATTTCACGGCCCTTATATAGATCAGCCATCATACTGCGGACATATTCCGGATCACCCAGTTCCCGGAATAATTGTTCATTTTCTGGAGACGTTTCACGCCAGGCTTTAAGTTCCATCTCTTCCTCACTGGATATTTCTTCCCTGGAATGTAGAAATAATAATGTGGCGATTCTATTTGACTGGTTCATGATAATAGTTTTTGAATGAGCAGGTAAATAACGAAAACCGGAGCCGAAATAACGAACATAAATATTGATGGATTTCCGTCTGCCAGGTTATCGAATTTTATTCTCAGTTTTTTAAAAGCGGTGCTTTTATGATGCTCCACCGCTTTTTCAGATATATTAAGCAACTGTGCAATTTCCCGGTTTCTCAATCCCTCATGATAGGATAGATTAAACACCTGCAGGCATTGATTTGGCAGCATCTCCGTTGCCAGGTATCGGAGTTTTCGATATTTATCACGGACGACTGCTTTTTCCCTGGATTTTTCTGCAAGGTTTTTCAAATGTTCCGATATGTAACGTGAATTCGTTTTTTTAGTTTTATTTCGCTCTTTGTACCTCGTACAGATCGTCTCAATTACTTTATCCAAATAGTTTTCAATATTCTTAACGGTTTCAAATGCACCCTTGCGTTCCAGCATGATAGCAACGGTCTCTGATACTAAATCCAGTGTATCGGGTGATCCGACGGTCAATTCACAGACCCTTTTTACTATTTCATCATAGTACATCTTGTACCATTTCGTAACAAACTTCTTGTCTCCTTTATTGAAGGCAGCTACCATGTTTTGGTTGAATGAATTTTCCATAATCAGAGTTAAAGACCAAATGTAATACAAGGGTTATTTCACTTGTACATAACCGTTAAAATAAATGTGCCAAGCATTGAAACCGGAAAACCCCAGCCCATTTACAAAAAATAATTGCCAAGCATTGAAACCGGAAAACCCCAGTTCAGTTTAGAAATAAATTGGGAGGGTCGACTAAATGAAAACCCTTAGTAGTATATACCCTAACCTACTTTAAAGATAAAGTTGCCAATACGTGAAAACGGAAAACCCCAGGTTTTCACCCAATAATAAATATATCTTTTAAATCATTTTTTTCGATTATTTCACAGCAAGAAAAAAACATTATCAATACCGTGTTTTCACCCTCAAAAGAATCAAAATGAAATCGTATACAGAAAAATTACACGAGGAACTGCTGTCCAAACTGCAGGAATTGGACGACCATTACGATCCGCTGAATCTTACAGATCCCCGGTTAAAGATCATCACAGAAACGGTCGATCAGATCAAAGAGAAATTGAAGAGCCATGTCTTCGCGAATACTGAGGATGAAGTGTATTATTTCAAATTTGTTCTGGCTCCCACCCTGGCCCTGCATACCTACTATGCAGACAAAATAGAATGGGACCGGATCATTCGCCTGGGTTCTCCTGAGTGCAGGTACCGTTTCCACGAACGGGTATATACGCAGGCTGAAAATTTCAGAAAAATGCACGGAACATTCCTTAACTATATCCGTGATGGAAGAAAGGGGCTTGACCATGTTTATTTTCTAAGAACCGAATCGAAGATTTCCGATGATTCAAACAACATGGCCTATATTATCGATCCCTCCTCGCCTCCATTTTATTGTGGGGTTCTCGCAACCTGGATTGCCTATACAAAGATGGAACTTGAATTGAAAAAGGCGGTAAGAGAGGACCCCGAAAGACCGATTCAGATGAAACGCGGAATACGGAAACTCAGGTGGACAGGTAAACAAATCGAATTGGTTGAACTCGGGTATGCCCTGCATGCAACGGGCTCCTTTAACGATGGGAAAGCGAATCTGAAGGACATTTTTGAATTCTTTGAAGAAGCTTTTGAGGTCGATCCCGGAAACACATCCAGGTTATTTCAGGACATGCTTCGACGTCAGACAGGTTATACGACCTATCTGGATATGATGATAGCAAAATTGCACAAAAGAATTGACGACATCGAGAACGATCACCTCAATTGATCAGGTAAGTACATCTATAGATCCCATATAGCGGCTTTGGGATAGTTTTTGACTCCTCCTTGAAATAAAACCGATATAGGTTTGTACCGGCTTACCACTAAATGGCAACACCTCCAGCATACAACTGGTACTGCCGTTCGTTATGGAATATTGTCCAACGATCCACCGGTTGAATTCTTCATTGTATGCGGCGATGAAAGCTTTGCCCGCCGTCAGCAATTCATTGATACCGTCTCCTGTTTTCCAGGTTAGCAATAATTTGCCGGATTCCGGCGACGAGATGGTCGGCGGCTCACCCAGCGGCAGTCTGCCTTTGCTGAGCACGATCCCTGAATAATCTATTCCGATCGATGGGTAATCGCCTGCGATCGCTCCCTTGTTTTCAGAAAAAGCTTTGTTGAAACATGACATGCCAACGGCCGATTGTTGAAATGTCTCATTGAGTAATCCGTTCAGCGGATGAAGAAACCTGGACATCAAAAGGAACTTCGCCCTTTGTTGATCCTGTAAAATAGTGGTACCAGCTTTTTTGCGAACGGGTTTACTGCGTATCACGGGAATTCCCTTCCAGGAGCTGCCGACCACAGCGCCGATTGTACCGCTGAATTCACCCAGTATACCGTTTTTATAAATAGCCATTTTTTAAAATTTATTCATTTTAGTTTTTTTAAAAGGGGCCGCCTTTCGGCAGCCCCCATGTTCACTGCCCCATATAAAATATGTCCTTATAAAATATTGACGAGGCCGGTATACCAGCTTTTGGCAACTTTTTTACGATCTGCCGACATAAATCCAATATAGGTCTGCACAGGTTTTCCACTGAACGGTGTAACATCCAGTATATAACCAGCGGCATTCCTATTTGCAGCTTTTTGAATGAAAATCCAGTGTTGCAGTTCCTCATTGTACGCCGCCACAAAAGCGAGGTCCGAAATGAGTGCACTATTGATTCCACTGTTATCCACCCAGGTGAAAGCCAGCTTGCCGGCTACCGTAGAAGCTGCTGCAGGCGAACCACCATTCGGCAGATTGCCCTTACTCAGCAGAATTTTCGGATAGTCCACGGCGAACGCCGGATACACACCTGTAACGGCTTCGTTGTTTACAGAAAAGGCTTTGTTGAAGCCCGACATGACCGCGCCAGCAGACTTACTGTAGGTCTGGTTGAGCAGGTCAGTCAGCGGATGGAGAAGGTTTGTGATCAGCGTAAACTTCGCCTGTTGCTGTAACTGTAAGTCAGAAGCCGGACCCTTTCTTTTACTGGGTGGTCTGCTCCGTAAAACATTCAGGTTCTTCCAGGAAGCGCCGACAGCTGTGCCGACTTTCCCGCTAAAACCGCCTAAGTACCCTTTTTCAAAGGTGCCCATAAAATAAAATTTTAAAGTTATTAAAAATTGTTTTTCTCTGTCAACGATTCGTCAGGCGTTGCGCATCTTCTAGAAGGCGGTAATATTCCTGCCCGGATCCGTTCTTCGTTGTTGATGACCGTGACTAGCGTTGACGATACAAATATGCGTTGGCGGGAAAGCCTCATTTCACAGTGTGATCACAGCCTGTGAAAAATAAATTTTCAGTGCCAGATTTGGTGAGTGTTCATTTGTCTGATAAACAGTATACTATTTGATTATTCTGCCATATTCCATTGGGTATCCTTCGGGGATCCTTCGGGAATTCCCGAAGAAATCAGCAAGAGTTCCCGAAGAACTCCCGAAGAACCTACAAACAATGGATGAACTTATATGGAACGAATCTGCCAGGATTTGAAAAGGATGACTGCCGCAAATAAAATTATTTTTCTTTTTCTCCACGCGTTCCCCGTTGAATCTGAATGGATTGCAGAAATTTCCAGCCATCCCAAAAAATAATTTGATCACAGCCTGTGATCGTACTGTGAAAACGCACTCTAACGGCGATGCATATTTGCTTTACAAGGCTGAAGGCTTAAGGCTGAAGGCGAAAGGCTAAAGCTTCGATCGATGGCCAACCGCCAACCGCCAACCGCCAACAGCTAATGGAGCTTATCGGAACACATCAACTGAAGGGAATCAACGGAGAGATTCTTATTCCGGATCGTTTGATGGTATTTAACATCAGACTTTTCAGAAAGAACAACCCCGCACGGGTTTCGTGCTTAACTGAAGGAAGGTGTGAACTGGTAAAAAGATAGGACCTGAATGTTCACCGTCGTTGGTGGAATTGAATTTGCCCGGGCGAAATAATATTTCATTCGTCCCCAACGAGGCGTTGCCGTGCGTGACGGTCTGTCGCTCCTGGACATTATAACCGGTACCGGGAAGGAACGCTGTTCCGTCTCTCCATCGGCGGGATGGTGGCGGTGTTCCACCCGGCGGACGGTATTCCTAATATTTAAAACAAATAGTATGAATCTGTTTCAAAGGGCTGTATCACCTACGCCCACGTTCTTTCAAAAGCTGAGAAATATCGGGTTGGCCCTGGCTGCGATCAGCGGAGCCATCATAAGCTCGCCCGTTAGTCTGCCTGCGATCGTTACAACGATTGCCGGTTATCTCGCTGTTGCCGGAACCGTGCTGAGTAGTGTGAGCCAGATCACCGTGACCGGAGAAGAATAGTCACTGTTTCGTGATTATTTTAAATCCCCCTGCGAAAGCGGGGGGTTATTTTTCAGACTGGATCGCCAAACGCGGATCATTGCAGTTACCAGTAAGCACGAACATAAAATCTTTGGGAATCTGTAAAGGACTCTGGCATAAGGAATGATCCTGCAGATTAACACTTCTCCCCCTTCCCGAATTCTGCAGCAGAATCCACAAAAACTATCCAAAAGGGTAATGGAATTCATATCCGGGTTGTTGAATTTTGGTGCTACCATTATTCACTCCTTAAACTTTATTTATGAAAACGACAGCAACCCTGTTGAAGGCCCTCTTTGTGGTCGCCCTGATCAGTATTTGGATCTTATCCTGTAAGAAAGATCAGACTTCTCCCGATAATAATAACAATAACAACAACAATGGAAACAACAGCACAGGTGCCAGTGCAGACACGGTTTCCAACCGGCTCCAATTTTTCCAGGCGCAGCGAATAGCTGGTACAAGTCCAAAGGGGCCTTCCGGCTCTTCACTGAAAATATCTTTTAAAGACACGTTATACCTGACGGACCAGGTAGCAATTCCCATCAAGTTTTTGCATAAGGATACCACACAAAATGTATCGGGCGTTTTCATCCAGGTGGTGAGATTACAGGGCGGTCCATTGGCATCCGACTACTTCGATGTTCCTGAAGTGGCACAGATGGATACCACCAGCGATACGGTTTCAGTTATCATGGTAGGTATTGATCCCGACGGACTGGATCTTCCGTTTGATTTTAATATTACGATCACACCGCATGGCACCAACGGAGATCCGATCACACAAATCACGAGGCCGGTGAGGGTGTTGAAACATCATAAGGGACCGATCAGCAGTTCCGGTGGTTCGGGTGGATGCAGTATCGTCAATCCGGGTTCGACGATCTGGGGATGGGATGGTTCTTATATTAAATCCAAAAAAAACGGAGTCGGCATTGATTTTTATGATGACCCCAACAGGATATTTAATGCGGGAGGTCAGGACATAGCAGGCAGTTGTTGCAGCGGAGTT
>JBGPBW010000103.1:0-15787 GCA_041481385.1 Puia sp. | reverse complement strand
CACCATTGAAGAATCTGAAGATCAGGTCTAAAAAGCAGATATCGAAAGTGCACTCAGACGTAACTGGCTTGTAGACGATTCGAACATTGAAGTTCAGGTTTCAAATCATAATGTCACATTGAATGGTAGTGTTGAATCATGGTTTGAAAGAGACAAAGCTGAACAAATTGCCTGGGATGCCCCCGGTGTTTGGTATGTGGAAAATCAATTGGTAGTTGACTATTACTATGAGTTGGTATGATTAATATAAAAGGGAGGGTGTCCTCCCTTTTTTTTTGAATTTACAGGGAATAACGATATTATTCGAATGAGCCTGACAATTCCAATGCATGTATGCAGTGAATCAGCAGATCGTTTTCCTCGTCGGATGAGCTTCCTTTAATCAGTTGAAGATTTCCATAGAGGTATTCATAAGTAAATTCCTTCATTGGTGCCTGGGGAGGGAAAAGGTTTGCATAATACTGGACGGATTCTTTCTTTTTATTTGTCGTTTTGTAAACCTGTAATACGGTTCCATTAAAAGTTGCGATGGCCATAAATAAAAACGGGTATTTGTTAAACTAAGATAAGAGGCGAAACAAGTTAAGGCAATGGACATATTCGGGCTTCTAATGTATAATTTATCTGCATCACCAGACATCACTTTCAGTCGCGAGGACCGTCTTTCTCATTCTGGTCATTCTTAAATTCTCCATAATCAGATTCCATTTCTATAATCGGTTAAATATGCAACAAGTGTCACTATTTAGCTATTGACTTGCATGGACAGGATAGATATTTTTGGGTCCATTAAAACGGCGGAATATGAAAATTAAACCAAGCATATGTTGAAGCCTTCATTTAATTCCAGCAGGGATCAATTTTGGGGTGATCTGAATGCGCCGGTAGAATTAATGCAATATGGCGGTTATCAATGCCGTCACAGCGGCGATGTGTGGCCGGTAGTCACTCAATTAAAAGAGTTCTTTGGGAATGACCTAAGGTATGTATTCAGGCATTTTCCATTGCCGAATCTGCATCACCTGGCATTAGAAGCGGCGCTGGCAGCTGAGGCTGCGGGACTGCAGGGCAGGTTTTGGTCAATGCATGCCAAAATAATGGACAATCCCTTTCATCTGAATCGGGCGTCACTGAATCTGTTTGCTGAGGAAATCGGATTGGATATGGGCGAATTCATTAACAGCTTCAAAAACCGCCATTTGTTTAAGAAAATAACAAACGACTTTGAAAGCGGAATTCATAGCGGGGTAAACGGTACGCCTACTTTTTTTATTAATGGATTAATGTATAACGGGTTCGATGATTTTAACAGCCTGTATAAGGTATGCAGTCTTGCTACGAATTTCTGCAATGTTGGGGATGAGCCGGCCGCAAGGCGGAGGCTAAGATTCAACATTTATGAACAATTGTAACTCAATAGCCTGCAGAAGAAACGTGACAGATTTACTTAAATATTTATTGTATACCGATGTCGGTGCAGGGATCAACAACGTTGCGCTGCTTGGTTATCGCATATTGTTTGCGTTGGAATTGTTCAGGGTACACGGCATGAAGAAATTCCGGGTTGAGAATGGCCGGCGTGAACAGGTACCGAATCCCCTCGGCTTGCCGGATAAATTAAACGGACTGGTGGCTATGTTTTCAGACACCGTCGTTCCGTTTCTCTTAACGATTGGCATTGGAACACGGTTAATTCTGTTACCAGCCATCGGTGTTACGTCAATCGGATATTTCGTGGTGCACCGAAAAGATAGTGTTGAAGTTCGGGACGTACCGTATATGTATACACTATCTTTAATTTTTATATGGATACTTGGCGCGGGGAGGTACTCGGTTGATTTTTACTTATTTAATTATTTAAATGGCCGGTGAGCAGAAATATATCAGCTGGCTTACCCTGGTCCTGTCAGGCGTCGCGGGTTTTTGCGACACGGCGACCTTTGTCGCCGGCGACAATATTTTCTCAGCTCATGTAACGGGTAATTTTATCGTATTTGCAGCACAGGTTGTATTGGGCAAGGATGAACTGGCCTGGATAAAACTGATAACCTTTCCGGTTTTTGTAACTGCAATTATAATAGGAGGCTGGCTGGCAGAGATAAAAGTCAGTAATCGCTATTTTATTCTTCTGGTGGAAGGAGTGCTCCTGTTGATTTGCGGAGCAGGTGCTTTTTTTTCGCATTCCCTTTTTCAACAAAAGGATCTTACCTATTGGGTAGTGATGATGGTCGTCGTTTCCATGGGTCTGCAAAATGCCTTTGGCAAATTATTTGCGAAAGAAACACATGGCCCGACCACAATGATGACCGGGAATGTAACGCAAGCTTCACTTGACCTGGGGAACGTGTTGCGTAAAGGCATTTCAACGGAAAGCTCATCGGCTTTAAAAAAACAATTATTTCTTATCGGCGGATTTCTGCTGGGTTGCTTGCTGGGTGCGCTGTTTAGCAGCAAATTTGGTCTGGATTCCGTGTTTCTTCCCGGCATTGCGATATTAATCAGTTACGGTATTATTTTGAAAATAAGCGGCACTCAATACTTTAAGTAAGTCATTTTATTTTCTTTGAACTCATTGAGATCATATTCGAAATGATCCAAATCCACATTGATTGTGTTGACTTCGGCCATCAGCTCGGATAACATAGAAATCCTGACTTCCAATTCATCCTGATCAAATATTCCGCCGGTTCCAAAGTATAAATCTTCAGTTTTCTTATTTACAGAATCATTCAGTTCGAATTTTAACCATCGCATTTTAATAAGCTGAACCTTTGATGATTGCCGGGTATTGCTGAATTTCGGGTTATTTAAAATATACCATAGTCCCGCAGGATAATCAACAGATTTCACAGGGTCGAACCAGATATCGCTAAGCAAATTCCTGAAAAATATCAGTTTTATCTTCAAGCTGCCCGGAGTCAGGGTGAACAGACTTAACCCGGCCGAGAGCAGACTCCCGCTGACTATAGCTATGTTTTGCGGTGTCTTTTCAGTAATCAGGACAGGTGTGATATTTGTTGCTGATCCGGTAACGATCGCACCCGTAGTTAATCTGACATTTTTCCTGCTATTTAGATTACGCAATTGAACATATAATTGTTTGGTCCTGAATATTTCACATTCCAGTTCGGACAGAATGGCTTCTGCCTGGGTCCTTATTGAAATGAGGCCTTCTTCTACTTTTGATAAATTCTTCATGTAAGAACTGTCAATGGCTGCACGATCACTTGTAGCCAATATCAGGCTTTTAAAAAATGGAAATACACCTGATGCATTTGCAATCAGGACATCACGTTCATGAAAAAAAGCAGGCACTGTTATTTTTGAACTTAGCATGGAATCGGGCAGCAGGTCAACGTTGTACATTTTTTTATAGCTCGTGTCGGCCGCCGGAACGCATAAATCCAAGGTAACGTTTGCGTTAGATGGCGTAATAATATTCGAAGATTTACATCCTGTGAACAGGATTATAACTATAAAATATATTAGGAACTGATTGTTGAGCCAAATCATTTGTGGTTTAATCTACGTAAATCCATTTTAAATTGAACGTTTCAAAACGCGAAACAGGAGCAACCGAGTGCCCCCCAAAAAGCTGTATAATTGTTAACCGGAACATTGCTCATTACGGCGGCATGATGATCATGGCCATGCACACCGCAGCTTCCGGAATGATGATGGACGCGGTTCGTTACAGCGGATTCATTTCCACGTTTACGTGGAGATTCCGGAACTATTATTTTATTCCGCTTTCCCCCGTTAAATCCATTGTAAATATTTGCGGGTGACCAATCGGGCAATATTGGAATAGGTGCAGGTGAAAAAGAAGAAAACTCATCCCTGGCGAATACGATTTTACCATCTACAATCGTCATGGCAGATTCGATGTCTTTAATCTGTTCTTCGGGAACAGTAAAATAATCCTGATCCAGCACGGTGAGATCTGCCAGCATACCGACGCTGATATCACCTTTTTTTTCCTGTTCATTTGAAAACCAGGCACTCCCCATGGTGTAAAGATCCAGGGCAGTTTCCCTGCTCAGCAAAGTGCTATCATCATATATTTTCAAACCACCCACTGTTTTTCCGGTGATTAACCAATACATCGATACCCAGGGATTATAGCTGCTTACCCGCGTAGCATCTGAACCACCACCGACCGGAATTTCCATATCGATTATGCGCTTAACGGGAGGTGTGTTTAAAGCTGCACTGGCACCATATCGTTTGGTAAAAGTTTCGCCCTGGTAAGCCATCCTGCTTTGAATGGCGATACCGCCCTTTAGTTTTTTAACTCTTTCTATATTTTTTTCATCGATCGTTTCCGCGTGATCGAATATCCATGGCAATCCGTTAAATGGCATTTCCCGGTTTACTTTCTCAAATACATTCAGGAAGCGGGTAATACTTTCATTATAAGTAGCGTGAATGCGAAACGGCCATCGGTTTTCCACAAGTAACCGGACTACCCTTTCCAGTTCAACCTCCATATTTTCCGACAAATCGGGTCTGGGTTGGACAAAATCTTCGAAATCAGCAGCAGAAAAAACCAGCATTTCTCCGGCACCGTTATGACGATACATGTCGTTACCCTGGTATAATTTTACGGTCTTTGTCCAATTATCAAAGTCTTCGAATTCCTGTTCCGGCCTTTGCGTAAAAAGGTTATACGCTATGCGAACGGTGAGTTGTTTTTTTTCATTGAGTTCGTTTACCACTTTATAATCATCCGGGAAATTCTGGAATCCGCCACCGGCATCTATTACACTGGTTATACCAAAACGATTGAGCTCCGTCATAAAATGCCTGGTTGAATTCATTTGATATTCGTAGGATAACTTCGGCCCCTTGCCCAGCGTGGAGTATAAAATCGCGGCATTGGGTGTTGCAATAATCAGTCCGGTTGGTTCGCCATTTTTGTCCTTTTGAATTTCACCTCCGGGAGGCGCTACTGAATCCTTCGTATATCCGACCGCACGCAAAGCTGCTGCATTCAAAAAAGCCCTGTCATACAAGTGCAGGATGAACACCGGCGTCTCGGGGGAGATAGCATTTATTTCTTCCAGCGTCGGCATTCTCCTTTCTGCAAACTGAAATGAGGTCCAGCCGCCAACCACCCTGACCCATTGAGGAGATGGTGTGCGTGATACCTGTTCTTTGAGCATGCGCGTGGCATCGGCTAAGGAAGGAACTCCATCCCAGCGCAATTCCATGTTATAATTGAGACCACCGCGGATCAGGTGAATGTGTGAATCATTTAATCCGGGAACAACACGTTTCTTTTTAAGATCGATCTTTGTCGTTCCATTCACCGCCCATTTCATGATATCCGCATCAGAACCTACGGCAACAAATTTTCCTCCCTTAATGGCTACAGCTGTAGAATGGATATTTTGGGGGGCTATACTGTGAATCCTGCCATTGTATAATATGAGATCTGCTTCCATAAAATTTGTTTTATATTTTTTAAATAATTATTCCTTGTCATTTATTCTAGAACATGAGTTTTATTCTGGCATTGTAGAATACTCCATCTTTTGAATGCGGTATGATGTCATGAATAAAACCCCCGGTTTTAAAATATTGAATACCTGTAGTGAGTGAAATGAAACGATTTAGACTGAATACCATGCTGGCGAGTAAGGTATTTCCAATATGCCTGCTGGAAGAAGAACTTCCTGGCAGGTAGAAAGTTCCGCTCGGACGATAAACCCCGTCCTGCAATGATTGTCTCCAGTTGAACACGATATCCATCTCGAAGAGAAGGTTGGGCAGCAACAGAAAAGTCGCATACGGATGTAGAGCAAGCAGGTTTACCGGGCCAACCTGCGGATTGAATCCGAAATAGCCGCCTTTGGGATATATCGGATTAAAAGATTCAAGCTGGCCATCCGCTTTTCGGCGATCCCCTGATATATAGTCACTGCGGAGATTGATGGCCGGCTTGAACTTCACATATTGAAACTGGTAGCCTATGTCAATCGTGGCTGCCCATGCACGAATATTGCCATTACCGAATTTCCCGAACTGATAAGTGCCTTCGAAGTCGTATGTGAATCCACCCACATCCTTGAAGAAACGGGTACCAATGGTATGCCTTTTCTCATTGGCGACACCCTCCTCAAATGCAGCATTTCCCCGGTAGATACCGATATAGAAAAAATCCAGGTTCGCTATATTGGAGATTTTCCAACTTAAGTAAACTCCCCAGAAATTTACTTTTTTGGATGTTTTATTGTCAAAGACCCCGGGTTTAATCGTATCCGATTTCATGACAAAGACATCAGTATAAAAACTGGAAGATGCATAGATTGCCTTAGCCCCGGTAAAATACAATCTCACATTTGGACCTTCCCTTACGGATATCAACCGGCTGGATCCGTAGTCCATCTCCTGCTTGCCAATTCTTAGTGTCAGAGACCTTGACGCCTTAGTCCAGACCACGGCATCAACAAACAAATTCTGAATATTCAGTTTGTCCTCGTCGATAGGACGTGGTCCGTTTTTCCTGCCATCTTCCAGTGCACTCCTTAACTGCGCAAAAACCCTGAACCTGTCTCCAATATGCAGGTCACTATAAAAGTCATATCGCTGCAGTAAAAAATCATTATATCCTATATTGACCTTGCCCCAGCCTTCATTTAACATAGAGATGTATTCAAGCCTGGCCTCGCCTCCAAATGACAGATAGTTTTTCTTGTTTTTTGAAAGTGGAATAAACTTGAGTGAGTTATAGAAATTGTGAGCTGAATCTTTCAGATTCTCATAGTTTTCATCAAAACGCAGCAACTGAAAATCCTGGGAAGATGCGGATAAGATAAGCAACAGGAAACAACCTGCAAACGATACAATAAATTTGCTTTGCATGGAGTTGCATTAAAATAAATAGTATAAAAAAACCCGACGCCAGAACCGCGTCGGGTTTCCAAGCTTAAAACCGGAACTTATTACTTGGTGGTTTCCGTTGTTTTGTTTTTTGCTTTGGCGGCATGTTCGCTGATGATTTTTTCTAACGCAGCCTGGGTGATCCCCAATTTCGTCTGGATTTTCCCCAATAATTCATCTTCTTTTCCTTCCACATACTTCAGATCATCATCCGTAAGTTTTGCATATTTTTGCTTCAGTGCACCCTTTAAGGTATTCCAATTACCTTTTAAAATTTCCTTTGTCATGATTTTGTTTTTTTTGATTTTGTTATTTGGTGTCAGCTTTTAGAATCACTGCATCATCTCCCTTAAGTTCGTTTCCCTGATCATCTGCTTTCACCATGGTGATGCTATCTTTCAGGAGGTACACATATCCCTTACTTTTGTCATCCAGCACCATATCATACAGTGCTATGCCCTGGATATCCCCATTTGGCTTGGGAAGAATTTTATAATTTCCCGCGCCTTCATAATGCTGAATGACACTGTCTTTCCTGTTCAGATACTTCTCGTTGAGATAAAATCTTCCCACCGTATCTTTCAGGCTTCTGACGAATTTGATCTGGGTATTGATTTGTTGATTTAGTTTGTATGGTTGCTGGCTGGTATAAAGAGTAACAACAGTATCACTACTTACTACCTGGGCTACCTGTGCTTCAGGCTCTTTAACCCGGGAGTCGTTTTTCCCTGAATTACAGGAAATAACTGCTGCCGCCATCAGAAAACAGCCTAAATAATTCACCTTTTGCATGTCCGATTTATTAATATGATGAAAAAATGCCTGACACTACGCGTGTTGAAATTTCCTTCCTATATCTGTTGCCGTTTTTTTGACAGACTTTAATTTGAACGCCAGCACCAAATTAAATGCACCGGCCACCAAAAATGCGATACCCGACCAGGTAATGATACTTGCCACTCCTGCAGCAGGATAGTAAAGAACGAGAAACGCGCATACCATCGTAGCGAGTCCACCAAACAACAACCATCCCCAGTTTGAAATCCCAAGATTACTTAGATCGATTGCTGCTCCGAAAAGATAAAATGCTGCGAACATCAGCCAAAAGCCGAGGATATAAGGGAGCGTAACCATGGTGACGGCCGGGTAAGCCATTAAATAGATACCAATCGCCAGGTCGAGAATTCCGCTGGCAAGTGTCCATCCCCATCCGGGGAGGATACCACTATTGGCAATAGCAAAAAAGATCTGTGCAAGACCGGAGCCAAGCATCACCAGGCTGAACAGAACGCTCAGGCCAAGATATCCTTCAGCCGGTCTGTAAAAAATGGCTATGCCTGCTACGATAAACAACAATCCTTTAATAACAAACCACCACCAGTTTTTAACATCATCGCTGACAGCGTCAATAATTGTGCTCATATATTTAATTTTTAAGTGATAAGATAAATTCCAATACGATTGCAGTAAAACTTTATGTTGATAAGACCTGGAATGTGTATTGAGTGAACAATATATTCCCGGCTCAGTGTTCCAGATTTTTCTCTTTTGCTTCCAGCTCTGTAATTCTGGTCTGGTGCCTGCTGATCCGTTTTTCCAGGCGTTTTCTTTTTCTTTCGTCTCTGGATGTCTTATGCATTTCTTTTTTTGCCTGGTGTTTTTCTTTCAGTTCCGCGATTTTTTTGCGTCTTTTCTCTTTCAAGTCCTCAATATTTTTCTGGATTTTAGCCTTTTCTGCTGCATTGGCGGACTTAATTCTTGCTCTTTCTGCAGCAATTTCTGCGTCGGTCTCTTCGATCTCTTCGTCTTCAAAATCATCGTATACATAGTCCACATCTGATCTGAAAATCACTGTTGCGTCCATGGAACCAAAGGCATTATCTATAAAATCCGGACTTTCTTCATAAACTTCTGCTATAATCGCAACCTTTCCCGGCAGCAGGCGGTCTTTGACCTTAGCGATAATATCGTCTGAAACATCAAAGTAATCTGCTTCGGCAACTGCACCGACGAGTGTTCCGGTGAGCATGCCAACCATTATGCCGACCGGACCGGCCATAACACCCACTAACGAACCAATAGCCATACCCGATAAAGTGCGTACACCTTCCGAGGTGTCTGATTGAATAACGGAAGTTTCACCATAGTCATCTTTTTTCACAATTACTTTTTCGTAAACTGTAATGTCTCCGTAGGATTCCAGTTCATTCAGCCGATGTGAGGCGGCAATGGCCTCTCTTTCACTATTAAACGAACCAACAATAATGTTTGTCATAGCCTGAAATTTTAATTTTGTGCCTACTCTATAAAGTTTTCGGCTTCCCTTTTTACGAGCATTTTATTACTACAAAGCTAGTTTCGGCGTAACGGTGAGTCAATGGATGGATGAACAGAAACGATGTATATTCTACGCCGTAAGGCCCTGTTCTAATAATAAAAAGTAACTAAGTCCTTCTTTTTTGAAATCTGAGAAATTCATTCCGGACACGGCTTTAAAGAATTTACTAAAATGACTACTGTCGAGGAATCCCAGATTATAGGCAATCTCTTTCATTCCTGCATCGGAATAGCGACACATTCGTTTAGCCTCCAGCACGACGCGTTGCCGGATATGATGCCCCGCGGAAAAACCTGTATTTTTCTTGACGATTCCATTCAGATAGTTTGGTGTTATGTATAACTCATCCGCATAGTCGGCTACCATTTTCTTTTCCTTAAAGTTTTTCTCCAGTAATTCCATGAAACTTTTCGTCAACTCAGCCTCCCGTGAATGATGTATGCTTTGTTCCCCTGTTTCAAATAACCTGCTCACATAGATCAGGAAAATTTTGAAATAACGCCTGAGCAGTTGTGCTTTGAATGCAAATTCATTTTTAAATTCCTTAACCATCTTTATCATAATTTCCATCATATCTGTTACCATTTCCTTTTGAACAGGTAAAACCTGCAGATAGGAAAACAATTGAAAAAGGCTTGCCTGACAGGTCAAATCAAATTCGTGCGCTCCTAAATTGAAAAATGAATCTTTGAATGCGAGCATGAAACCCTGAGCGTCCCCATTCAGCGAAAGCCGGTGCGGCTGGTTAGGTTTAATAAAGTAAAGCGAGTCTTCATCTAAGGAATATTCCCTTAGATCTGAAAAAAGTTTTCCTGATCCATTAGTGATCCAGGTTACCTCATAATAATCGTGACTGTGAGCAACGTCGAAATTTTCCTGTTGTTCTTCCCGGAAGTTTGAAATCGTGTATATTTTAAACGGTAATCCGGCATCTTCAAACTTCATGAGCGGTATTATTGGAGTCTCTTTCATGATTGCGAATTTTGCCTTAGGTATTTCTAATTGTATGCCCGATTTTAAAATATTATTAATCAGTACATTAGCATTTTTTAGGCATTGGAATGCGTACGATATTTCGCCTTTTGATTAAGGACGGTACGAAATATCGTATCTTGGGACACTACATTGATATTTCGTTCTGACACATATTTGAACATGTGAAGGCCAGGTTTCGAATGGTCCGGCAAGATGGCTTCAGTCGTTGAGGCGGTACATGTATGACTAGAAACAACGTCTTAAACTTTGGGAAATGCCAAAAATGGGCACTGTCATCAAGGCAAAATCGGGGCCTGTTCGTAACGACGCCCTCAATAATGTTTTATTCTCCCTAAGTCACGCCATTGCATCCAGGGCAGACCTTGTGCAGGTTATCGAGCAATCCCTGAAGTCAGCCATTCATTTCACTGATCTTGTTATTACCCGGTTTGATTTAAAGAAGGGGACTTCTATATTCTTTCTGGAGTCCTGTGATTTGAACATTCCCGATCCCGATTTCAATGCTATTGTATTGCAGGAGTTTCCCATTGCGGATGGGATTCAGGATGTAGTCATGCGCTCTGAACACAGTTTGACCTTCACCGTTAAGGAACTTCCAAAAGAAGGAATGATCAATATACAATTCCTCGGAAAAAAAGGTATTCAATCAATTGCAGGAATGCGACTTCAGCATAAAGGCGAAATTGTCGGTACTATGCTGCTTTTGTCAAAAGATGAGGACGCATTTTCACCCTGGGGACTTCAGGTCCTTGAAGGTGTATCACATTATTTCGCTACGGCGATGTTAAACATCATTAATCTCGAAGAAATTCGCGAACGAAATAATGGAAATGAGATTCTGCTTTCTACCAGTGAAGCCATTTCGCATATTCGTAAAAAAGAGGACCTTCTGCCTATCTTAAAGCAGCAATTGGAAAGATTATCTTTTTATAATGATGTGGCCATCGCTAAGGTGGATGAGGATGGAAAAAGTTTCAGCGTCTTTCTTGTAAATGAGGATAACATCAGGGTGGGTGACAAGGATTACCTGGCAATCCGAAATGCGCATAATGTTTTTCCCGACGGAGTATTTGAAATTGCCTTGTATGCTGAAACGCCGGTGTCATATGATCTCGAAGTTATAATCAACGGTGGACACGCTCCTGCTAATATCCAATTTTTGTATGCTAATGGCATTCGCGCAATGGTTGGAGTTTCCCTGAAAGACAAAAACAAACCCATTGGAGTCCTTTTTCTCTTTTCAGATCGTGTAATTATTTTTTCTCCGCTTCAAATGAGACTAACGCAGGGAATCAGCAACCAACTTGCCTCCGTTGTCGCCAACATTATGGCCCAGGAGCAAATACGGCTTAGGGAAGCAGAAAAATCTTTACTGCTGGAATTCAGCAGCAAAATGGCCACTGCCAGGGACAGGGCTGGCCTGAGTGCCGTTGTGAAAAGTTATCTGAAAGAGATTTTTCATATCAGTGAATACATTATAACCACCCCCAATGATGATAATTTAACGTATAGCTACTTTTTACACGACATATCCGCTGATGAACCCACGGATGCAGGATTCAAATTAATTACCAGCACGGCTATGCCGATCGAAGGAACAATGACCGGAGCTTTGTTAAAGACTAACGAGCAACTTGTCTTTGGCGTTGAAGACATCATCCGGCATCAAACTTACTATTTCCCCAGTCGTTCATTCTGGGAAGCTGCCGGCGCAAATTTCATTTCAGGAATAAAGCTCACCGTTGCAAATGAGGTTGTGGGGATATTGTGGGTGCAGCCCGGCCAGGTAAGTGATGAAATGTTACGTGGTGTGAGCGCACAAATTGCCATTGCCCTTTCCAATATCCGGGCCAACGAAAAAATCCAGCGGCATCTCGTTAGTATTGAGGGTTCCCGTACGCAATTGGAACGGGAGAAACTATACCTGCAGGAACAGATCAAGGATGTCTATGATTACGAGCAGATCATCGGATCGAATAACGGGTTGCGAAATGTTTTCCAACTGGTTTCCTATGTCGCTCCCTCTGACAGTACCGTTTTAATCCTTGGCGAAACAGGGACCGGTAAAGAATTAATTGCAACGGCCATTCATAACACTTCGCCCCGGAAGGAGAAACTGATGGTTAAACTGAATTGTGCAGCGATGCCTGCACAACTGGTAGAAAGTGAACTGTTTGGTCATGAAAAAGGGAGCTTCACGGGTGCTATAGACAGACGTATCGGAAAATTTGAACTGGCTGACCAAGGAACTCTTTTCCTGGACGAAATTGGTGAGGTATCCTTAGAGATTCAGAGCAAACTTTTAAGGTCAATACAGGAAAAAGAAATTGTACGGGTCGGTGGCAATACAGTAATCAAAACGGATGTGCGGATCATTGCTGCCTCTAATCGCGATCTTAAGAATGATGTAGAGGCTGGCAAATTCAGAAGAGATCTTTTTTACAGGCTCAATGTGTTTCCCATCACCCTGCCTCCCCTGCGTGAACGCACGGAAGATCTTCCGATCCTGGTTTCTTTTTTTATGCACAAGTCCGCACAAAAAACGGGTAAAAAAATCAAGGGCATTTCAACAGCAGTCATAAAAGATCTTATGCGCTATGACTGGCCAGGCAATGTTCGGGAATTGGAGCATATTATTGAGCGAAGTGTTTTAATGACCCATGGTGATACTATTACAGAAGTCGCTTTACCCCAAATTTCAAAGGATAATGTTTCCCCGGATCAGGTAAAACCCAAATCATTGGAAGAAAATGAACGGGCATATATATTATCGATTCTGAAAAAATCCAATGGAAGAATTCGGGGAGCAGATGGAGCCGCAGAGATTCTGAAGATTCCACCAACCACCCTACACTCCAAAATGAAAAAGTTGGGGATTAAAAAAGTCAGGTATTAGGTATTTTATTTTAGGAATTCCCGGCTGGAATAGTGATTCCGTTGTACGTTTTACCTGCTCACTAAGAATTCGCGAAAAACCCTTTAACTTAATAGGTCAAAGAGAGAAATATATATTTAATTCAAAATCCATTGTCGCTTGAGCTGGCCTGCACTTTTAAATACCTTTTATGATCAGGCTGATCTTAATCACCGCACTATTCCTCATTCATCAGGATGGCAAGCCTCAAAATGAACCCGAAAATCCGTCCCTGAAGTATAGTACGGCTATGCAAAGGCTACTTATAAAAATAGTGGGCACCTACCTGTATAATACTTCTCAATGGCAGATTGACTATGACAGTTCCATTGTGCTGGCCTGTGAGGGTGAAAGCCTTAGTCATTCACTTTTCGTAAATGAATCTTTCGATGATGGATCACCACTTCCGGGAAAGGAGCTGATTGAAAGGAAAAACATTTCCGGAGCCATTCAATTACTCTCTACTCTCCGCGGAGAAGACCGGATAAAGTTGCTCCTGCAACTGGGAGGTTATTATCTTTTTAAACCTGGTTCGGATAAACGGGATATGTCGAATGCCCTCAATTTTCTGACGGAGGCATCGAGACTCAGCGATTCTCTGGGGATCTCAAAATGGAAGAATGGATCACGTTGTATGCTGGGCAAATACTATTACAGGGCCGGAGACTTTTCAAAAAGCAAAATTTACCTTTCCGAAGTTGTGGATGCCTTCAATAAGTCAGGTGATGAGTCAGCCCTGGCCAGGGCCCTGGCGGAAAGAGGTGGCTGTGAATTATTTAATGATACCGGTAAGTTGAGTGACATTACAAGGGCTCTTGAACTCTTCAGGAAACAGGAGGACAAACTAGGACAAATTGAGATGCTTGCAAAGGTTGCGGAAATACATTTTGTCTATGGACTCTGGATGGAATGCGAAAAGGAATGGCTGGAGTCATTGGATTTGGAAAAAGAAATTGGATTCAGACACATTCACTATTACTACGATGCACTGGGTTTTATGGAGCAGGTCAGAGGGAACACGAATATTGCGCTTTCTTATGCCAATAAAGCAATCAGCATCATGGAGGAAATAAACGACCCTGCCTTTTCTTCCCGTTTTTATTTCAGAAAAGGAAATATCTATGGAGGGATTGGGGATTGGGACAGATCGGATTACTGGTATCGAAAAGCCATGGGATCTTCCGACCAAGCCAAGACGAATCGCCTATGGTACTCAAGTTTTGTTTGGTTATCCATTGACCTTGCAGTGTCGGAAAAGTATAAAGAAGCGCTAGATTTAATAGATAGCACCACACTTAAATTTCCACCGTTGAATCTACTGGATAAAATGTATTTGGCCTGGGTCAGGGGCCTTAGTTATTATAGTCTGAAACAGGCATCGCTGGCAGAGAAAAATCTGGCAGCGGCCGCCGCCATCGCAGACCAGTTAAGCTCCCAGCCGCAAATGTATACTGATATTTCCTTCGTCTTTATACAAGAAGCTGCCGTATACTCTTCCGGGGGCGATATGAAAAAGGCAAAAGAATTTCTTCAAAAATTCCTTGCCCTCAAATTTGAATTTAGAAGTCTCCCAAACAATTTAGATTTGGCACAGGTACAATTTAAGATAGATTCCAGTGAAGGGAAGTGGCTGTCTGCCATACACGACTACCAGAGATACGAACAACTAAAAGACTCAGGTTTTAATTTGAAAAAAACAAGGCAGATTGACGAAATGAGCATCCAATATGGCGTCGCGCAGAAAGAAAAAGATTTGCAGCTGTCGCGAAACAGGGAACAACTGCAAAAAGCGGAATTAAACAGTGAAAAACTCATACGGAATATTACCATCATTGCTTCGTCCCTGATCCTGTTATTGTTTATTTTGGTTTACAACCGCTATCGGCTCAAGCAACGCAGCAATAAACTATTACAGGACCAGCAAAAAATAATCAGTCAGAAAAATGAAGCTCTTCAAAAAACCATTAGGGAGAAGGATTGTTTGCTGGAAGAGAAAGATTGGCTCGTTCGTGAAATCCATCACCGTGTAAAAAATAACCTGCAGATGGTCATCAGTTTGCTGAATGCGCAATCAGAGTTTCTAAACCATCCTTCTGCTGTGAATGCAATCAGAGAAAGCCGGGAGCGGATGCAGGCCATTGCGATCCTCCACCAGAAATTATACCAGGTAGAAAGTGACGCAAAGATCAATATGCGATCTTATATAAATGAATTGGTTGATAACATCAAACAGGGTTTTGATAAATCAGAAAGGATAGTTTTCCAGGTGGATGTGGCTGATATTGGTCTCGACATATCGCAATCTGTGCCACTGGGACTGATCCTGAATGAAGCCATCACAAATGCCATAAAATATGCCTATCCTTTGAATACAAAAGGTAGTATCCAAATCTCGCTGTTACAGATCGAGGGTCAGCAACTGCAATTAATTATCGCAGATCGTGGTAAGGGGTTATCTGAAGGATTCGACACAGAGCATAACCATTCACTAGGCATGCAATTGATCAAATTATTTGCCGAACAACTGGAAGGAGATCTATTCTTTGTGAACAGGAATGGATTGAAAATCGTTCTAAACTTCAAACCATCGGAGTACAGTAAGGCATCCATTGATAGCGTAATGCGTGTTACGATATAATCTGTTTACCTTTTTT